>DAIQBR010000075.1:378-637 GCA_036781105.1 Kiloniellaceae bacterium | reverse complement strand
GGTGGCCGGGCGCCTGCCGCCGGGCCGGCCGGCGCCCGACTGGCTGGCTGTCGACGACCTGCTGCGGCTCTACGCCGACGATCCGGAGGAGGGCCGCCAGCGCTTCCTCGCCGACATTGCCGCCGACGACCGCCCCTCGGTGTGGGACGACCTGCACAACCAGGTCTTTCTCGGCTCCGGGGACTTCGTGGCCGCCATGCGCGAGGCGGCCCGCGAGGCCGCCGCCGGCCGCGGCAGCCTGGCGGAGATCCCGAAGGCC
>DAIQBR010000075.1:0-325 GCA_036781105.1 Kiloniellaceae bacterium | reverse complement strand
CCGCGACGAGGCCATGGCCCGCGCTTATCTGAGCGGCGGCTACAGCCAAAGCCGCATCGCGCGTCATTTTGCGGTACACTACAGCACCGTCAGCCGGGCGGTGCGCCGCTTCGAGAAGGGGGCTTGAAACCTGCGGCCCGGCGGGCCCAGATATGGCCGTTTTCTCCAGCCGTCCGAACCGGGCGGGCTGGGGGGCGAACGATTGCTTCGGAATGACGTGAGATGCCTTTGCTGCGAAACCTGCTGATCGGCGCCGCCCGGCGCATCGCCAGCAACCCCGAGGTCCAGGCGCGCGCCGCCGAGACCTACGAGTCCGAGGTAAAGC
>DAIQBR010000074.1:2362-12091 GCA_036781105.1 Kiloniellaceae bacterium | reverse complement strand
AGGTCGCCGGTCTTCCCAGTCAGGCTCCGTTCTCGGCGCCTCTTGCCTGCCCCCGCAGGCAACGATCTCCGCGAGTGCAAAGACCCGCCAGCCGGCGGGTCTTTTGCGTATCGGAACACTAAGTCCCCGGAAACAGACGACTTTTGGCTTATTGCGGTGAAAATAACCCCGCCCTATGCTGAATGTTCTCAAACCAACAAAAATCGAGAAGTCCGGGAGGAAATCAATGGTCAACCTGAAGTCAGTACTGCTGGGTGGACTTGTTACCGCTACCATGGCGCTGCCCGTGCAGGCCGAGACGACCCTGGTGGGTGCGGTGCAGTTCGGCGAGGAACATGCCTTCACCAAGGCTCTGCGCGAGTTCGAGAAGCTGGCTTCGGCCTGCTCGAACGGGTCGCTGAAGTTCGAGCTGCATCTCAATTCCGAGCTCGGCCTGGAGAAGGACTACTTCGAGAATATGAGCCAGGGGATCGCCGTGGACTACGCGATCGTCTCGCCGTCCCACATGTCCACCTTCTCGCAGAAGGCGCCGCTGATGGACATGCCCTTCCTCTTCCGCGACCTCGAGCACTGGAACAAGGTCATGGAGCAGGATGCCCTCAAGCCGCTTGCCGACGACGTCATGGAGAAGGCCGACGTCCGCCTCATCGGTTATGCCGGCGGCGGCACGCGCAACCTCATCGTCAACAAGCCGATCACCAACATGGATGAGCTTTCAGGGCTGCCCATGCGGGTGATGGGTGCCCCGATCCAGACGCGTATCTTCGAGGCCATCGGCGCGCACCCTTCGGTGATCGCTTATGACGAGGTCTACAACGCCATCCAGACCGGCGTTATCGACGCCGCCGAGAACGAAGCCGCCGGCATCGAGCAGATGAAGTTCTACGAGGTCGGGCCGGAGATCTCGCTCACCCAGCACGCCATCACGGTGCGGCCGCTCGGCTTCGCCAACAAGACCTTCGAGCGGCTGACAGCCGAGGAGCAGCAGTGCGTGCTCGAGTCCGGCAAGGCGGCCGGCAGGCTCGGCCGTGAGATCGAAAGCGGCCAGGATCAGGCCAAGCTCGATGCCATGGAGAAGAACGGCCTGCTGAAGACCCACGCCTTCACGGAACGCGACAAACTGCTGATGCTCGCCACGCCGGTGAAGCAGTCCTACGCCGAAGAACTGGGCGCAGCCGACGTGCTGCAGGCGATCGAAGCCGTCAAGTAGCCTTAATAATGTGACGTGTGGGGAGGTCCGGCCCGGGCCTCCCCATAGTTCTGCGGGGCGCAGCCGAAGCGGCGGCGCACTACGGGGGGGAGATGGTGCGGGCCCTGCTTGACGTCTATTACCGCTTGCTTCGGTTGGTGCTGACTTTGCTGATGGCGGCCATCATCGTCCCGGTCGCCATGCAGATCCTCAGCCGCTACACGGGTCTCATCCCGCGGTTCATCTGGACCGAGGAAATCGCCCGCTTCTGCTTTGTCTGGATCATTCTCATCGGATCGATGATCGCGGTGCGCGACGACACCCATTTCGACGTCGATCTGCTGTCGCACAGCCGCAGCCCCAAAACCGAACTGGTGCTGGCCCTCTTGCGCTCCGGCCTCATGGGCGCCGTTGCGCTGACCTTCGTCATCTATGGCTATGACTTCGCAGTGCTCGGCTCGCGCCAGCGCTCGGAAATCGCCAGCCTGCCGATGCTGACCATCTATATCGCCTGGCCCATTGCCGGAGCGACCTGGCTGCTGTTCCTGGGCGAACGGATTTACGCCGAGATTCGCGCCTATCGGAAAAGGAGCCTCGATGGGACCGCTTGAAGTCGCCGCTATTCTGTTCGGCGTGTTCGGCGTCCTGGTGGTCCTGCGGGTCCCGGTCGCCTTCGCGCTCGGCCTCGCCGTGGTGCCGGTCTTCTTCATCGATGACCGCCTGACCCCGGTCCTGCTCCTGCGCGAGATGTTCAAGAGCTACAACGCCTTCGTGCTGCTCGCCGTCCCGTTTTTCCTGCTCGCCGCGAACCTGATGAACGCTGCCGGCATCACCGACCGCCTGATCCGGCTGGCGCGCGAGCTGGTGGGGCACCTGCCCGGCGGCCTCGGCCATGTGAACGTCGTGGTCTCCATGCTCTTCGCGGGCATTTCCGGCAGCTCGACGGCCGACGCTTCCGGCATCGGCTCGCTGCTCATCCCGCAGATGAAGAAGGAAGGCTACGACCCCTCCTTTGCCGTCGCCATCACCGCCTGCTCCAGCGTCATGGGCGTCATCATTCCGCCGTCGATTCTCATGGTGGTGTGGGGCGGCCTGATGTCGGTGTCCATCGGCGGCCTGTTTCTGGCCGGCGTCGTTCCCGGCATGCTGATCGCCGGCTCGCAGATGCTCACGGTCTACATCTATGCCAAACGGCGCGGCTACCCGGTTTATGCCCGCACGACGCTGCTGTCCCTGATGACGGCGGCGGCGAGCGCCTCGCTGGCTCTCTTCACGCCCCTGATCATCGTCGGCGGCATCGTCGGCGGCTTCTTCACGCCTACCGAGGCCTCGGTGGTTGCCGTCATCTATTCCATGGTTCTCGGCGTGGCGGTCTACCGTTCGGTCAGCCTCAAGGCGCTGCCTGGCATCCTCTACGACAGCGGCCGCTTCGCGGCCATCGCCCTGTTCTGCATCGGCACCGCCTCGGCCTTCGGCTGGTGCCTGGCCTATTTCAAGATTCCCATTGCCCTGGTGTCGCAGATCGAGGCCCTGGGGCTGGGCGTGGTCGGCACCGGCTTCATGTGCGCCGTCGCCTTTCTCATCGTCGGCATGTTCATCGACGCCATACCGGCCATCATCATCATGGGCACGGTGCTGCTGCCGGTTACCCAGCAGGTCGGCATGCATCCGATACAGTTCGCGATCATCGGCATCGTCAGCCTCGCCTTCGGGCTGATCACGCCGCCCTATGGCCTGTGCCTGCTGATCAGTGCCGCGATCGGCCAGATCAGGCTGGTCAGCGCCCTGAAGGACGTCGCCATCATTCTGCTGCCGATGCTGGGGGTCCTGGTGCTGGTTATTCTCTTTCCGGACATGATCCTGGCGCTGCCGCGCTGGATCATGCCCCGATTCATCAACTAGGGTTCATCAACTAGGGTTCATCAACTAGGGTTCATCGGCAGGGCCGCGCCGGCACAGTCGCGGCGCTACTTCTCCAGCCCCTTCACGCCGGCCAGCACGGCACTGTCGAAGACCGTCCCCGTGGTGATGGCGCCGGTGAAGTCGGCGCCGGTCAGGTCGGCCCCGGCAAAGTCCGCGCGGGTCAGGTCGGCCTTGGTGAAGTCGGCGTCCTGCAGCTTGGCGAACTTGAAGTCGACCCGCTCCAGTTCCGCTTCCGAAAAATTGGCGCCGGTCAGCAGCGCACCGGTGAACTCGGTGCGGATCAGGCCCATGGACTGGTTACGCATGTCCGCCGAGGCCTTGAGCCGTGAGAAGTCGGCGCCGCGCATGTCCGCCAGGTGAAAGCGCGCCGTCACCTTTGCGCCCGCTAGCGTCGCCTCGACGAATTTGGTCGCCTCGTCGGGGCGGACCTCCATGCTTTCAGAGACCACCAGGGTCTCCAGCACCGCTCCGGTGAGGTCGGCGTGGGAAAAGTCGGCCGCCATGATCCAGGCGAGGTTCAGCCGCGCCCGCATGAGCCGCGCGCCTACCAGCCGCGCGCCCGCCAGCTTGGCGCGGCGCAGGTCTGTATCGGAAAGGTCGGTGCCGGAGAGATCGGCACCGGAGAGATCGGCACCGGAGAGGTCCAGGCTGCGCAGGTCGAGGCCGGCCAGCGAGCGGTCGGTGAAGTCAGCCGGGCGTCCCGCGGCGCGCGCGGCGGCCAGGACGTCGGCGACCGCGTCGCGGGTCAGATCGGCAGCCGCGGCCGACGGCACCGCTGCAGCAGCCGCGCCCAGCGCAACCGCCAATGCCAGAAGATGTCCGCGCAGATCCATGGAGGAACTCCAGGCTTTCTCCGCTAAGACTAGCGGGGATCGGCCTGACGACAAATCCTACCAAGGGACAAGGCGGTACTATGCCCTGCGGGAAGGCCCCGGGACAGGCCCTAGCCTGCCTTGGCAAGCCTTCCGCCGGTCGCGTCTTCGGGAACCGGGAGGGCGGGCACACCCTCGCCGGGCAGGGTGACGCGCACCCGCGTGCCTTCGCCCGGACGGCTGGTCAGCGTCAGGCTGCCGCCGTGAGCTTCAACCAGCGCCTTGCTGAGCGGCAGGCCCAGGCCGCTGCCTTCCCGCGACGGGCCCGTGGCGTTGCCGCTGCCCCTGAAGGGGCGGAAGACGCGATCGAGATCCTCTTCGGCGATGCCGACGCCGCTGTCCGAGACGACGATGTGATGGCCGTCTCCCGCGATGAAGGCCATGGTGACTTCGACACCGCCGCCCCTGCCGGTGAACTTCACCGCGTTGGCCAGCAGGTTGAAGACGACCTGCTTGAGCGCTCGTTCGTCGACCTTCGCCAGAGGCATGCCGGGCATGGCATTCACGACCAGACGGACGTCGGCGCTGCGCGCGCGTTCCTCGACCAGCCCCACAGCGGCCCCGGCGATCTTCGCCAGGTCGCAGGGCTTGCGCTCCAGCCCCATGTGCCTGGCCTCCACCGTCGACAGGTCGAAGACCTCGTTGGCCAGATTGAGGAGCTGCAGGGAACTGCTGCGGATGTGTTTGACGTAGTCGCCGTAGGCGGCGACGCTGTGCGGGCCGAAGATCTCCCGCTCGAGGATCTCGGAGAAGCCGAGAATGGAGGTCAGTGGTGTGCGCAGCTCGTGGCTCATGGTGGCGACGAAATCCGATTTCGACCGGTTCGCGACCTCCGCTGCCCGGCGTGCCGTTTCCAGCTCCTGGCGGTGGTAGGCTTCCGCGGTAACGTCACGGCCGCTGCCTCGGTAGCCGCAGAACTGGCCGGCGTCGTCGAACACCGGTTTGCCGCTGGTGAGAACCTGGCGGAAGCTGCCGTCGCGGGTGCGGATGGTGTAGCTGAAATCACGGAACGGCACGCGCTGCCGGATCTTCTTCTCATGCGCCTGCAGGGCAAGGCGGGGGACATCGGCGATCAGGTCGCGGCGCCGCTTGCCTTGGAAGAAGTCGACACCGAAGCCGGTGATCTCACCCAGGCGTTCGCTCACGTAGGTGACCCTCAGGTCGGCATCCATCTCCCAGAACCAGTCCGAGGCCATCTCGGCGACGTCGCGGAAGCGGCGCTCGTTGAAGCGTGTGCTGGCCTCCGCGCTGTGGCGGCGGATCTCCGCCATCAGAATGGTGGAAAGCAGCACCGTGCCGGCGAGATAGAAGATGGCGTAGGCGGGGGCGAAGCGCTGCAGCAGCGTCCAGCCAAAGGCGATATCGTCGATCGCCAGGAACCACGGCATGGTGGTGACGAACAGGGCGGTGCCGCCCAGGGCCGCGGCGCGCCAACTGGCGAGGCGGCCGAAGCGCCAACCGACGTAGGCGCCGAGCGCCGCTGCGGTGAGGATGCTACCGACACCGGCCAGGGTGCCGCCGCCGCCGAGATACAGCCGGTAGCCGGCCCCCAGCGCGCCCGCCACGACGGCAGCGACCGGCCCGCCGAAGGGCCCCGCGAGGAAGATCATCAGGTTGCGCAGGTCGAGCTGGACACCGGGCGAAACCACGATCGGCAGGTTCATGGCGATCACCGCCATCAGGCCGAACAGCAGGCCGCTGACGACTTTGCCGCTGCGCGGCCAGCGTGGCCCCATCCACAGCACCAGAGCGCTCTGGCCGCAGGCGAGGACGATGGCGACGGCGAAGCTTTCGCCGAGTTCTATGAGCAATTCCGGCAGCATTTGGGCAATTCGTCTGGTCGCATCGATTAGTTGGTTCTAGATGTCATGCAAGAATTAACGATTCGTTAAGAATGGTAAAAATAGTGGGCGATCTCCCTTAAGGGGGGCATATTCCCAGAATAAACAGGGAACACAAGCACGTTCTCCCGCTGGTTGAACCTGCCGCGGCTGACCGCTGCTTATGGCCGGGTCGCAGAATTGCTGGCCGCGAGGCAGCGCCCGCCTCGCCCCCCTGCGGGGCCTGCGCTATCTTGCCGGCGGGAGGAAGCCATCCATGACCACGGCGCCGCAGAGCCAGTCCCCGTCCCTCACCTTCATCGGTTTCGGAGAGGCCGCGCAGGCCATGGCCGCCGGCCTGCGGGAGGCGCATCCCGCACTGCCGATTCATGCCCATGACATCCGCTTTTCGGGGGACGACGGCGCTGCCCTGCGGGAGCGTGCCGCCGCGCTGGACGTTTGCGTCCACGTCGACCTGGGTGTCGCGGCGGCGGCCGGCGCGATCGTGCTCTCGACGGTGGTCGCCAAGGCCGCCGTGGCGGTGGCCGAGGCGGCGGCGGCCCATCTTCGGCCCGGCCAGTTCTACATCGACCTGAATTCCGCGGCGCCGGGCACCAAGCAGCGGGTCGCCGCCGCCCTTGCGGAGAGCGGCTGCGACGTACTCGACGGCGCCATTCTCTCGCCGGTGCCCAAGCACCGCCACAGGGTGCCGATACTGCTGTGCGGGCCGAAGGTCGCCGAGGGGGTCGCCAAGCTGGCGGCGCTCGGCTTCAACGTCGAAGACGGTGGCGAGGTCCTGGGCGCGGCCTCCGCCACCAAGATGCTGCGCTCCATCATGATCAAGGGCGTTGAGGCGTTGTTCCTCGAATGCGTCGCCGCGGCCAGCCACTATGGCGCAACGCAGCGGGTGCTGGAGTCGCTGCAGCCCAGCCTGCCCGGCCTCGACTGGCCGGAGCGCGCGCGCTACCTCACGTCACGCACCGCGCTGCACGGTCCCCGCCGTGCCGCTGAGATGACCGAGGCGGCGGCCATGCTGCGCGACCTCGGCATGGACCCGACCATGGCAGAGGCGGCGGCCAAGCGGATCGCCTGGGGCGCCGAGCAGGGCCTCGCCGCCGGGCTGGTCGACGACGGCTTTCCGACGGTGGAGGCGATGGAGAAGGCCTTCTCCGGCAAGGGCAAGGACGCGGCTTGACGCTTTGATGCCGCTGAACCCACCCCGGCAAATTGGATTTCCCCCGCATTCATAGCTAATCTCCTAAGGTGAGGGGGCTTCGCCTTGGAACGCCGACTGACGACCATTCTGTCCGCCGATGTGGTCGGTTACAGCCGCCTCATGGAGCAAGACGAGGCCGGCACCCTCGAGGCTCTCCAATCTCTGCGCAAGGATGTGATCCGTCCTAAGGAACAGCAGTATCACGGGCGCACCGTGAAACTCATGGGCGACGGAGCCCTCATGGAGTTCGCCAGCGTCGTCGACGCGGTTACCTTCGCCGCGGATGTACAGATGATCCTGCGAGAGGCGAGCCAGGAGGTCCCGGAGGCCCGGCGCATCGTCTTCCGCATCGGCATAAACATCGGCGACATCATCGTCGAGGACAACGACATCTATGGTGACGGTGTCAATGTCGCGGCGCGCCTGGAAGGTATCTGTGAGCCCGGCGGCATCTGCATTTCGCACAACGTCTTCGATCAGGTGAGGGGAAAACTTGACCTCACCTTCCAGCCACTGGGCGAGAAGCAGGTGAAGAACATCAGCGAGCCGGTCTCGGTCTACCAGGTGGTGCTGAACGACAAGGCGGCGGCACTGGTGACGCCGATCACTACCGCAGTCGCCCCCACGAAGGGGCGCCGGCGGCAGGTTGTCACTATTGGCCTGGCGCTGGCCGCCGTTGTTCTTGCCGCCACCGCAGGCCTTAACCTATGGACGCTTTGGGTGCCGAAAGAGGAGCCTGTCTCGGTCAAGGAGATGGCCTTCCCGCTGCCCGACAAACCGTCTATCGCCGTGCTCCCCTTCGACAATCTGTCCGACGATCCGGGCCAGGAGTATTTCGCCGACGGCATGACAGAGGATCTCATCACCGACCTCTCGAAGATTTCGGGCCTCTTCGTTATCTCGCGCAACTCCACGTTTACTTACAAGGACCGGGCGGTGAACGTGCGGGATGTCGCCGAGGAACTGGGCGTTCGCTACGTT
The DNA here is from genome assembly GCA_036781105.1 of Kiloniellaceae bacterium. Classification (GTDB taxonomy): domain Bacteria; phylum Pseudomonadota; class Alphaproteobacteria; order Kiloniellales; family Kiloniellaceae; genus Pelagibius. The sequence continues at coordinate 4,090 of DAIQBR010000074.1, read as the reverse complement.
CTCGAAGGCAGCGTGCGTCGCGCCGGCGAGCAGATCCGGATCAACACGCAGCTGATCGACGCGACGACCGGCGGGCATGTCTGGGCCGAGCGTTACGACCATCGGCTCGAGAACGTCTTCGCGGTTCAGGATGCCATTGTTGCGCGGATCGTGCAGGCGCTTGAACTGCATTTGACGGCGGTGGAGGAGGTGGGAGGGCAGAGTGAACCGGAAACTGTCAGCCTGGAAGCCTATGACCTCGTGCTCAAGGCGCGCCGCCAACTGACCCGCTTCGAGCGCCCGGCGACGGAGCAGGCGGCGGCCCAGCTGCAAGAGGCGATCGACCTGGATCCGAACTACGCCGAGGCCTACAGTCTGCTCGGTTTTCTCCATTTCGACGAATGGCGTTTATGGGGCAGGGGTCGGGATCAAAACCTGTCCCGTGCCGAGGATCTCGCGGAAAAGGCGGCATCCTTAAGGCCCGACGACCCGGCTCCACATGCCTTGCTGGCAATGGTGCATCAATGGCGGCGTGAATTTGACCCCGCCAGTGAAGAGGCGGACCGAGCGCTGGCGCTGGAGCCGCAAGACGCCATCACGCTCAGCAACATCGGTTCGGTACTGGTCTATGCCGGGCGCGGTGAGGAAGCGGCACGCATGCTCGAGCAGGCCGTCCGGCTCGATCCCTTCCATCCGCCGAGTTACTTGGAATGGCTGGGCAATGCCTATTGGCTTATGGGTGACTCGGAGCGCTGCGTGGAGGTTGCCCAGCGAGGCGTCGCGCTCGATCCAGACTATGTCTCGCTGCACGTCGTTCTGGCGATCTGCCACGCCGCGCTCGGACGGGAGACCGAGGCAGCAGCCGCGGCAGAGGAAATCCTCCGGATCAATCCGGGGTTCTCACTCGACGCCTACGCGGCCTACGTACCCTATTCAGACCCGCGCGACCGCCAGCGCCGTGTCGAACTGCTACGGAGTGCCGGGGTGCCGGAGTAGCCCACTTCATGGGGACGGCGAAATGTCGCCTTCGAAGATGTAGCGGCGTTCGGTCTTGCTCGGAAACTCGATACGCAGTGAGCCGACGCCACGCTGGTCAGCAAACCGCCCGGTGCCACCGATGATCTCCCAGGTGCCAGCGTTGACAACGCGTGTCTTGCCTTCCGGTCCCTGCACGAAGGTGGCGCGCAGCTGCCATTTGAAGTAGGCCGCATCACCGCCCTGTGTCGTTGCCTCGAGGTAGCCCGCGGCGTCGCCGGCGATGACGTCGTGCATTCCGTATTCCACTACCTGGGCGCCTTTAAAGATGCCGCTTCCTGAGGCGGTTCCCTCACGCTTCAGCAGTGTGACGAAGCGCCGGTCGTCGTTCTTGAAAGCCAGGGAAATCGACTCGCTGGTCGACAATACCGCATCCAGTTTCACCGCCTCGGCGCGCGCGTCCGGGATAGAGAGGGAGAGGACGAATCCCAGAAGAGTTGCCGGTAGAAACCTCATGACGCTGTTCCTTTCGATCTGCCGAAAGGGGTACTGGACTCAGTCCTTGTAGCTGGGGTCCAGCCTGTCGAGCTTGCGGCGCAGGGCGGGCCACTCGACCTTGCCGATGGGCCGGTAGCCCTTCTCGGAGTTGTTGAAGCGATTGCGCTCGATGGTGGTGCGCTGGACTTCTTCCGGAATCGAGCTCAGTTCGGCGCCGGACTGCTGGAAGGCGAGCTGCATGTAGCAGGCGCGCTCGGCGCGGTACATCCACATGAA
>DAIQBR010000074.1:0-2352 GCA_036781105.1 Kiloniellaceae bacterium | reverse complement strand
GCCAACCGTGCGCCCGACCGTGAGCAGGCCGTGGTTGCGCAGGATCAGCACGTTGTCGTCGCCCAGGTCGGCGACCAGGCTTTCGCGCTCGGCCAGGTCGGTGGCGATGCCCTGGTAATCGTGGTAGCGCGTGTGCGCGATCACCGCCATGGCGTGCTGAGTGATGGGAAGAAGACCGTCCTTCTGCGTGGCGACGCCGACGCCGGCGCGGGTGTGGGTATGGATCACGCAGGCGACGTCGGGACGCGCCATGTGGATGGCGCCGTGAATGACGAAGCCGGCCGGATTGATGCCGTAATCGCTCTCGGAGAGAATGTTGCCGTCCTGGTCGACCTTCACCAGGCTTGACGCGGTGATCTCGTCGAACATCATGCCGAAGGGATTGATCAGGAAGTGGTCGCCCGGGCCCGGCACGCGGGCCGAGAGGTGGGTCCCCAGCAGGTCCGACCAGCCGTAGTGGTCGACCAGGCGGAAGGCGGCGGCCAGGTCGACACGCATCTCCCACTCCTCGGGCGAACAGTCGATCTGCGGTCTTTCCTGAGGCATGGCCATGGCGGTCCGGTCCTCCCGATTCCTTGTCGCTGCACTGCAAAATCCTGCCGCGGTGGTGCGGAGAACAGACCTCACCGAAATGACACCGGGCGCGGCTCTTGTACCCTGACAATAGAACTCGGAAGAGCACGGCCTGTCCACCGACCTGAATTCACGGGCGCATGAAAGTAATGATCCGTGCATTAAAATAATTCCTGAATCCTTGGCGCGAAGGCCTCGCGCCAGTAAGGTGATACCAACCGGGGATGACGCTCCGGAGAACTTATAAAACGTGGACAGGCGCCGGATCGGCGGAGTCTCATTCAAGGGAGGAATAAATGTCCGTTTTAGGGTCCACCCGCCGGGTGGCATTTGGCGTTGCCGTGGTGGCGGCAGGCGCTGCGCTCTCAACCCTGGCAACGTCCGAAAGTCACGCTTTCAACCTCGAGGGCGAGACCGTCGAATTCGTGATTCCCTTCTCGGAATCCGGCGGTTCGGCGCGCTGGGCGAACTTCTACGCCCCGCTGCTCAGCGAGGCGCTGCCGGGCAATCCGACGGTGGTCGTCAGGTATCGCCCCGGCGCCAGCTCGACGAAGGGCGCGAACTGGTTCCAGGAGCAGGACACCGCCGATGGCACCCTGATCTTCGGCTCCTCCGGCTCGACACAGTTCCCCTACCTGCTGGGCGATCCGCGCGTGCGCTATGAGTATGCCGACTGGCAGGTGGTGCTGGCCTCCGGCGTCGGCGGCGTGACCTACCTGCCGCCCGACGTGGCCAAGAGCTTCGACGGCGATGCGGACGACCTCAAGGACATCGACTTCATCTGGGGCGCCCAGGGGGCGACCGGCCTCGATCTCGTGGCGAACCTGGCCTGGAAGATGCTCGGCATGAACGTTTCCCCGGTGTTCGGGATCGAGGGCCGCGGTGACGGCCGCCTGATGTTCGAACGCGGCGAAGCCAACATCGACTACCAGACTTCGCCGGCCTATCTGCGCAGCGTGGTGCCCATGGTGGACCAGGGCCTTGCCGTGCCGATGATGACCTGGGGGTCGCTGGACGACGACGGCAACATCGTGCGCGATCCGACCTTCCCGGAGATTGCGACTTTCAAGGAAGTCTGCGAGGCGACCGCCGGCTGCGAGACCAGCGGCACGGCGTGGGACGCCTGGAAGGCCTTCTTCATCTCCGGTTTCGCGGCGCAGAAGATGGTCTTCCTGCCGAAGACGGCCTCGCAAGAGGTGGTCGACGGCTACGAGGCGGCGTTCAAGAAGATCCATGCCCGCCCCGACTTCAAGGAAAAGGCGGCGGCGACTCTCGGTGACTACCCGCAGATGACCGGCAAGGGTGCCGACAAGGCGAAGAAGCTCGCGACGAGCGTTCCCCCTGAAGCCAAGAAGTTCGTTATCGACTGGCTGAAGGAAGACTACGACGTTTCGGTGCAGTGATCAGGGAAACCGGCCCCATCGACCGATGGGGCCGGTACTCCTTCGGGGTTAAGCTCATTCCATGGACTTGATTGCGACGGCATTGCCCGCCCTCGGCGAGGCAATGGCTCTCATACTGCGGCCGGAACAGCTGATGTTCCTGTTCCTCGGCGTGGTCCTGGGCCTCTCGGTCGGGGTCTTTCCCGGGCTCGGCGGCATCGCCGGGCTTTCGCTCGTCCTGCCGTTCATCTTCGGCATGGATCCGGTTTCCGGCCTCGCCCTTATGGTCGGCCTCATTGCCGTGGTGCCGACGTCGGATACCTTCGCCTCCGTACTGCTCGGCATTCCCGGCTCGACCGCCAGCCAGGCGACGGTGCTCGACGGCTTTCCCCTGTCG
>DAIQBR010000073.1:11860-12104 GCA_036781105.1 Kiloniellaceae bacterium | reverse complement strand
CGGCCATCGCCAGGGCGATCGAATACATCTTCAGCCATCCGGAGGAGGCCGCGGCGATGGGCGAACGCGGCCGCAGGGCGGCGGTTGAGCGCTACTCCTGGGCAAGCGAAGGCGACACGCTTGTGGAGGGCTACGGGCGGCTGCTCAGCACCGGTCCCGCGGCGCCGCCGCGATCTGCGCCGCGGCAGCCGTAACGAAGCATCGAAAGCGGCGCTGTCCCCCCGGCACGTTTGGCGGCCGGAGG
>DAIQBR010000073.1:0-11836 GCA_036781105.1 Kiloniellaceae bacterium | reverse complement strand
AGCGGCGGGGGTCAAGCGCTCGCTGCGTCGAGGGTCACCGCGTAGAGGTCTTTGTTGTCGAGGTCCTTCAGGGTGACGGTCATGGCCTGGGTCTCGCCGTCGATGCGGACATGGCCGAAGAATTGCAGGCCTTCGCTGGGCGCCAGGTTGGGCTTGCCGCCCGGGTCCTTTGAGAACTTCACCTGCGGGCCGAAGGTGTTGTCCATCTCGCCGGGGCCGAAGGAGCCGGCGTGCACCGGCCCGGAGACGAATTCCCAGAACGGGTTGAAGTCCTGGAACTGCGCCTTGTTGGGATCGTAGTAATGCGCCGCGGTGTAGTGCACGTCGGCGGTCAGGAAGACGATCTGCTTCACCTCGTTGCGCTTCACGAAGCTCAGCAGGTCGGCGATGTCGTGCTCGCGGCCCCTGACCGGGCCGTCGCCGTTGGCGCCGTTCTCGAAGGCCGGCTGGCCGTCGACCTTGTCGGTCACCTGGATGCCGATCGGCATGTCGCTGGCGATCACCTTCCAGGTGGCGTTGGAGGCCAGCAGCTCCTGCTTCAGCCAGCGCAGTTGCGCAGCACCGAGGAAGTCGGTGGTGCTGCTACGCTGCGTCTGGTCGTTCGCCGTGTTGGGGCCGCGGTAGCTGCGCAGGTCGATGAAGAAGATGTCGAGCAGCGGCCCGTAGGAGATCTTGCGGTAGATGCGCTCGCCGTCGCCCGCCTGCGGGCGCAGCGGCATGTACTCGTGGAAGGCGCGGTGGGCGCGACCGGCGAGCAGCGAGGCGCTCTTCACGCTGTAGCGGTCGTCGGCGTTCAGCATCTCGCCGGGATACCAGTTGTTGGTGACCTCGTGGTCGTCCCACTGGGCCAGCATCGGCACCTCGGCGGCGAGGCGCTGCACGTTCTCGTCCATCAGGTTGTACTTGTAGCGGCCGCGGAACTCGCCCAGCGTCTCGGCCACCTTGGACACCTCCTCGGTGACGACGTTCTTCCACAGGCTGCCGTCGGGCAGCTGCACCTCGGACTGAATGGGCCCGTCGGCATAGATGCAGTCGCCGGAGTGGATGAAGAAATCCGGCTGGTTGTCACGCAGGGTCTGGTAGCAGCGCATGCCGCCCCAATCCAGGTTGATGCCCCAGCCCTGGCCCGCGGTATCGCCGGTCCACACGAAGGAGACATCGCGCTTGTCGCCCGGGCCGGTCCGGAAGCGGCCGGTCATCGGCGCGCTCAAGACGTTGATATCGCTGAGGTCCTGCCACTGCAGGCGATAGAAGATGTCCTGGCCGGCGGGCAGGCCGGTGAGGTCCATCTTGGCGGTGAAGTCCGTCACCTCGAGCGCAGCCGGGCCGCGCAGATACCTGGAATTCCTGAAGGAATCGCTGGTCGCGACCTCCACCAGCAGGCGCGCCGGGCGGTCGGCGCGGGCCCAGACCATGCCACTGGAGGTGGTGACGTCGCCGCTCTGCACGCCGTGGGTGAAGAGCGGCCGGCCCGACTGGGCGAAGGCCGGCGCGAAGCCCGGGGTGATGCCGCACAGCCCCGATCCGGCGGCAAGGCCGGCGAGGCCGGCGGCACCGCCGCGCAGCACCGTTCTGCGCGAAAGTTGCCTGGAAAGCGGGCCGACGCGGCGGAGGGAGCGGGCGGGCTGCTGCGGCATGATCGTCTCCTGGGTCTGGTTATGAGGGGGATCCGACCCTTCGATAGCCCCTTCGCGTTGCCGGGCGATGTCGGCCCGGCGGCAGTTCCGTGACGGCCTGCGCCCTGGCGCCCTTCTGGTTACAAGGTATTAATCTTCAACGTCTTTTAACCGTTCTCTGATGGAATCCCGGGGTGCCATCGTAAGCGGTGGCCCCTGTCTTTGGGAGATATTCGGCCTTTGCCGACGAAAGCGGAGTTGGCCGCGGAGCTCGCGCGGCTCCAGCGGCGGGTCGAGGAGGTCGAGCGGCTCGAGTGCGAGCGCGCCCGGGCCGAGGCGGCTCTGCGCGAGAGCGAGACGCGGCTGCGCGACTTCGCCGCGGCGGCCTCCGACTGGTTCTGGGAGATGGACGCGGAGCTGCGCTTCTCCTTCATGTCGGAGCGTCTGCGCGACGTCACCGGCGTCGACCCCCGCAGCACCATCGGCAAGACCCGCCAGGAGATCGGCGCCGGCGACACCGACGCCGACAAGTGGGAAGCGCACCTCGCCGACCTGGAGGCGCACCGCCCCTTCCGCGATTTCCGCTACATCTACATCGCCGAAAACGGCGACCGTCAGTACTGGTCGATCAGCGGTGTGCCGCTGTTCGATGCGCAGAACGAATTTCTCGGATACCGCGGCACCGGACGCAACCTGACCGAGGAGTACCGCGCCCGCCGCATGGCCTTCGAGGCGCAGGACCTGCTGCTGCAGGCCATCGAGCACTTCTCCTCCGCGGTCGCGCTTTTCGACAGCGAGGATCGCCTGCTGCTGTTCAACGACAGCTACGTCGAGATCTTCGGCGCCGCCGCCGATCAGATCGGCCCGGGCATGACCTTCGAGGAGCTGGTGCGCCTGCAGGTGAAGCACGACCTCATCCCGGCGGCGCGCGGACGTGAGGAGGAGTGGATCGCCGAACGCCTGGCGCGCCACCGCGACCCGGTCGAGGAGATCGAGACCGAGCACGCCGACGGGCGCTGGCTGCGCATCCGCGAGGAGGTCACCGCCAACGGCGGTCTGTTCCTCACCGTCACCGATGTGACGGAGACCAAGGTGATCGAGCGCGCCGAGCGCGAGATCCGCGACCGCCTGCGCGCGGTGATCGACCACCTGCCCGCCGGACTGGTGCTTAAGGACGGCAGCGGCCGCTACCTGCTCGCCAACCAGCAGTTCATGGAACTCTACGGGCTGCAGACCGAGAAGGTCGTCGGTGGCTCGGCCCGCGACTATTTCCCGGGCGAGCAGGCCGAGGTCATCAGCGGCCAGGACCGCACCGTGCTGCGCACCGGCATCCCGATGGAAGCCGAAATGGAGGTCGAGCGCCTGGACGGTGAAAAGGTCTTCTGCATGATCACCCGCTTCCCGGTGCTCGACTCGGCCGGCCAGGCGATCGGCGTCGGCGGCATCCACATGAACATCAGCGAGATGAAGGAAAAGGAGCGCCAGCTGCGCATCGCCCGCGACGATGCCGAGCGTGCCAACCACGCAAAGTCCGCCTTCCTCGCCAATATGAGCCACGAGCTGCGCACGCCGCTGAACGCCATCATCGGCTTCTCGGAGATCATGGAGCAGGGCCTCTTCGGGCCGCTCGGCAACAAGCAGTACAGCGAGTACGCCGAGGACATCCGGCGCAGCGCCAGTCACCTGCTGTCGATCATCAGCGACATCCTCGACCTCTCCAAGATCGAGGCCGGCCGCATGGAACTGCACGAGGAGATGATCGACCTCGGCAAGGTGGTGCAGTCCTGTCAGACCATCGTGAAGGAAGCCGCAGCCCATGCCGGCCTGGCCCTGCGCACCCAGCTGCCCAAGGGCCTGCCGCCGCTCTTCGCCGACAAGCGCTCGGTGCGCCAGATCCTGCTGAACCTGCTGTCCAACGCCATCAAGTTCACGCCCCAGGGCGGCCGCGTGATGGTCGAGGCGCGGCTGGAGGCAAACGGCGAACTGGCGCTGGCGGTGCGCGACAGCGGCATCGGCATGTCGGAAGACGATATCGAGATCGTGCTGCAGCCCTTCGGCCAGGTCGAGAGCGCCCACACCCGCAGCCACGACGGCACCGGCCTGGGCCTGCCGATCACCAAGTCGCTGGCGGAGATGCACGGCGGCTCGATGACGGTGGAAAGCACCGTCGGCAAGGGCACCGATATCATCGTGCGTTTCCCCGCCTCCCGGGTCGGCAGCGCCGCCCTCCTCGAGTCCGAACGCCGCTCGGCCTGAGGCCGTCTCCTAGAGCGGCCAGAAGATCAGGATGGTCGGCACCGAAACGCCGATGACGATGATCTCCAGCGGCAATCCCATGCGCCAGTAATCGCCGAAGCGGTAGCCGCCCGGCCCCAGGATGAGGGCGTTGTTCTGATGCCCGATGGGCGTCAGGAAGGCGCAGGAGGCGGCGATCGCCACCGCCATGAGGAAGGGATCGGCATTGACCTGCAGCCGCTCGGCGACGGTGGCGGCGATCGGCGCCATGACCACGGCGGTGGCCGCGTTGTTGAGAATGTCGGACAGCGTCATGGTCACCACCATGACGATGACCAGCACGGCGACCGCCGGCAGGCCCGCGGTCACGCCGACCAGGTTGTCGGCGATCAGCGTGGTGGCGCCGGTGCCCTGCAGCGCGCCGCCGACCGGGATCAGCGAGCCGAGCAGCACGATGACCGACCAGTCGATGCCGTCGTAGAGTTCGCGCACGCTCATCAGGTCGCCGACCACCAGCAGCACGATGGCCATGCCGAAGGCGATGTGGATCGGTACCAGGCCGAAGCTCGCCGCCAGGATCGCGCCGGCGAAGATGGCGATCACCGCCGGCCCCTTGCCGCGCTTGCCGAAGGAAATCTCGCGCTGGGCCAGCGGCAGGCAGCCCAGCGCCGGCACCAGGTCGACCAGCTGTTCGGCCTCGCCGTGCAGCAGCAGCACGTCGCCGGGTCGGATACGGAAGGCGCGCAGGCGGCCGTGGTAATGCTGGCCCTGGCGCGACACGCCCAGCAGCGTGATGCCGCGCAGGGCAAAGAGCCGCAGCGAGCCGACCAGGCGGCCGTCGAGGCGCGAGCCCGGCACCACGACGACCTCCATCAGGGTGGCGTCGTCGGACATCTTGCGCGGGCCGACACCGGAGGCCTCGGCGCCGATTTCCAGCTCCAGCTTGCTGACGAACTTGTCGATCTCGTCGGGCGAGGCCTCGATCTTCAGGATGTCGCCGGCGCGCAGCTCCTTGCGCGTGGAGGGCGGATAGGCGCGGTCATCGCGGATCTGGTCCATGATGATCGAATCGATGTCCTTGGTCAGCTCGTCGATCTCACGCAGGGTCTTGCCGATGTGCGGGTTGCCTTCCGGCACGCGGACCTCGGTCACATAGGCCTCGATGTCGAACAGCTCGCCCTTGGGGCGGGCGCTGGCGCGCTGTGGCACCAGCCGCCAGCCGACCAGGGCGATGTAGGCGACGCCCGCGACGGCGATGGCGAGGCCGACCGGCGTGAAGTCGAACATCGTGAAGCTGCTGCCGCTCAGCTGGCCGCGGTAGCTGGCGACGATGATGTTGGGCGGCGTGCCGATCAGGGTGATGAGGCCGCCCAGCATGGAGCCGAAGGACAGCGGCATGAGCAGCAGGCTGGGCGAGCGGCCCACCTTGCGCGCCGACTGCAGCGCCATCGGCATCAGCACGCCGAGCGCGCCGACGTTGTTCATCACCGCCGACATGGCAGCGCCGATGCCGGCCAGCGCGCCCGTGTGGGTGGTGGTGTGGCCGGTCGCCGGCTGCACCAGCCGGGTGAGGCGGTCGATGGCGCCGGTGCCGGCCAGCACGCGGCTCAGCACCAGGACGCAGGCGACGGTAATGGTGGCCGGGTGGCCGAAGCCGTCGAAGGCTTCCGCGGGGGCCACGAGCCCGGCGGCCACCGCGGTCATCAGGGCGGCGAAGGCGACCACGTCGTAGCGCCAGCGGCCCCAGACCAGCAGGGCGAAGAGGGCGAGCAGGATGGCGAAAATAACGAACTGATCGACTGTCATGGCGGGGGTCACGGCGGCGGGTCGGGCCTCTCTGCGCTGGGCGGGCGATTGTGTCACTGCCGCCGCCCTGCTGCAAAACGTTAAGGGGCTGCAAAACGTTAAGACTAATCCGCGATCCTGGGCCGCGGCTGCCCGAGGCAAAGGGCTGGCACCGCCCTTTCACGGCCTGTCACAACGCTGTGAAAGGGCTTTAGTTGCCTGGCGGCCTGCTTATCTGGACGGTACTGCAGACAAGCCGCGCCGCCCGGCGACCTCCTGCGCTAGGATGATCCCGGGCTGATTCGGGACCCATCCGGGGCGAGCGGCGGGGCAGAGGAAACGGCAGATGTCGACGGCCAGCGGGGCGAACATGATCGAGACCGATCTCTGTGTCATCGGTGCCGGCTCCGGCGGCCTGTCGGTGGCGGCCGGCGCCGTCCAGATGGGCGCCAGGGTCGTGCTCGTCGAAAAAGGCAAGATGGGCGGCGACTGCCTGAACTACGGCTGCGTGCCGTCGAAATCCCTGATCGCCGCCGCCGGTGCCGCCGATACGGTGCGCCATGCCGGCCGCTTCGGCGTCAACGGCCACGAGCCGGCGGTCGACTTCGCCGCGCTGCGTGAGCACCTGCGCGGCGTCATCGCCGCCATCGCGCCGCACGACTCGGTCGAGCGGTTCGAGGGCCTCGGCGTCACCGTGCTGCAGGCGGCGGCGCGCTTCACCGGGCCGCGCGAGCTGGTTGCCGGCGACACCACCGTGAAGGCCCGGCGCTTCGTCGTCGCCACCGGCTCGTCGCCCGCGGTGCCGCCGATCCCCGGCCTCGATTCGGTACCCTTCCTCACCAATGAGACGGTCTTCGATCTTGCCGAGCGGCCGGCCCACCTCATCGTCATCGGCGGCGGGCCGATCGGTGCGGAACTGGCGCAGGCGCAGCGCCGCCTCGGCGCCCGCGTCTCCCTTCTGGAGATGGCGAAGGTGCTCGGCAAGGACGACCCGGAGGTGACCGCCTTCGCGCGCCGGCAGCTGGCCGCCGACGGCGTCGAGATCCACGAGGGCATCGCCATCAAGCAGGTCGCACGCGACGGTAACGCCATCGCCGTAACCCTGGAGAACAACGGTGCGACGACGACGCTCAGCGGCTCGCACCTGCTGGTCGCCGCCGGACGCAAGGCAAGCGTCGAAGGGCTCGGCCTCGAAGCCGCCGGCGTCGACTTCACCGCCAGGGGCATCGCGGTCGACCGCCGCCTGCGCAGCAGCAACAAGCGCATCTTCGCGGTCGGCGACGTCGCCCTGGTCGAGGGTCTCGGCAGCTACCAGTTCACCCATGTCGCCGGCTATCACGCGGGCATCGTCATCCGCAACGCGCTCTTCAGGCTGCCCGCCAAGGTCGACTACCGGGCGCTGCCCTGGGTCACCTTCACCGACCCGGAGATCGCCCACGTCGGCCTCACCGAGGCGGCGGCGCGCGAGAAGCACGGCGATGCGGTGAAGGCGCTGACCTGGTCCTTCGAAGAGAACGATCGTGCCCAGGCCGAACGCGCGACCGCGGGCCTGGTGAAGGTGGTTGTCGGCGCGCGCGGCAAAATTCTCGGCGCTTCCATCGCCGGGCGCCACGCCGGCGAGCTGCTGCATCCCTGGGTGCTGGCGATCGGCCAGGGCCTGAAGATCGGCGCCATGGCGAACATGATCGCGCCCTACCCCACCCTCGGCGAAGCCGGCAAGCGCGCCGCCGGCAGCTACTACACGCCCACCCTGTTCGGCGAGCGCACCAAGATGATCGTGCGCTTCCTGCAGCGGCTCGGCTGAGATCCGCGAGGCGCAGGCTCCCATGTCAGAGACCTCCCCTGCCAGGCGCAGCGCGCTGCGGCGTCTGCTGCCGCTGCTGGTCCTCGCCGGTGCCGTTGCCCTGGCGTTTGCTCTCGGGCTGCACCACCACGTCAGCATAGAGGCCCTGCGCGAGCACCGCAGCGCCCTGAACGATTTCATCGCCGCCCAGGGCCCCGTCGCGGCGCTGGTCTTCGTGGCGGTCTACGCGGCGACCACCCTGCTGTTCCTGCCGATCGGCACCGTGCTCAGCATCGTCGGCGGCTTCCTCTTCGGCGTCGCTTTCGGCACCGTCTACGTGGTGATCGGCGCGACCCTGGGCGCGACCGCGCTCTTCGTCACCGTGCGCTACGCGCTGGGCGATGTCTTTCGCGCCCGCGCCGGCCCCTTCATGGCGCGCATGGAAGCGGGCTTTCGCGAAAACGAACTGAGCTACATGCTGGTGCTGCGTCTCATCCCGCTGTTTCCCTTCTTCGTCGTGAACCTGGTGCCGGCCTTTCTCGGCGTCTCGCTGCGCACCTACGTCATCGGCACCTTCCTGGGCATCATTCCCGGCACCCTGGTCTTCGTGCTCGCCGGGGCGGGGCTCGGCTCGGTGTTCGACCGCGGCGGCGCTTTCTCGCTGGCGAGCATCCTCACGCCTGAGATCATCGCCGGCCTCCTCGGCCTCTCCCTGCTCTCCCTGCTGCCGGTGGCCTACAAGCACCTGAAGGCGCGCCGCTCGGCTGCGTGAGTCCGCTGCCTGGCCCCGGGGCGCCCGCGCGCCTGGCTCTCCAACCCGTGGTTTCTTTGCCCTAGCCTTGCGGGCTTGATATACCTGGAGGGCCCTGCCGGGCGCACGCCGCCGCGAGGCGTGCCTGCCGGGTCCAATTGCTTTCGAGCGGAGATGCCGCATGCCGCCAGCCCAGGCCCCGAGATCCCCGCGCGGGCCGTTCCGCCGCCGCCACTTCTTTGCGCTGCTGCTCGCGCCGCTGCTCGCTGCGGGCGCCGCCGGTCTCGCCACCGGTCTGGCCTGGGCGCAGGACATCAGCTTCTTCCGCATCGGCACCGGGTCGACCGCGGGCACCTACTTCCCGATCGGCGGCATCATCGCCAGCGCCATCTCCAGCCCGCCGGGCAGCCGCGACTGCGACGGCGGCGGCAGCTGCGGCGTGGCGGGCATGGTCGCCGTCGCGCAATCGACCCGCGGCTCGGTGGACAACGTGCGCCAGATCGAGGAAGGCGTGCTGGAATCCGGCTTCGTGCAGTCGGATGTCGCCTACTGGGCCTTCCGCGGCGAAGAGCTGTTCCTCACCGGCGGCCCGCTGAAGTCGCTGCGCGCCATCGCCAATCTCTATCCGGAAACCATCCACCTGGTGGTGCGTGCCGACGCCGAGATCGCCACGGTGGCCGACATCAAGGGCAAGCGCATCTCCCTCGACCGCCCGGGATCGGGCACCCGTGTCGATGCCCAGCTCGTGCTGCGCGCCTTCGGCATCGCCGAGGCGGATATCGAGGCCTTCGCGCTCGGCTCCGGCGCGGCGGCGGACGCCCTGCGCGAGGGCGAGATCGACGGCTTCTTCTTCGTCGCCGGCACGCCGGCCACGGCGGTGCTGGAACTCGCCGAGGGCGGCCTCATTCACCTCGTGCCGATCGCCGGGCCGGCCGTCGACAAGCTGCTGGAGGCGGTGCCCTTCTTCGCCCGCCAGGCCTTGCCGGCGGGGGCCTATCCGGGCATCCCGGCCATCGACACCCTGTCGGTCGGCGCCCAGTGGGTGGTGTCGGAGAAGGTGCCGGAAGAGACCGTCTATCAGATCACCCGGGCGCTGTGGCACCCGACCACCCGCCAGCTGCTCGACAAGGGGCACCCCAAGGGCGGCCAGATCGTCGTCGACAAAGCGCTTGAGGGCCTCGGCATCCCGCTGCATCCCGGCGCCGAGCGCTACTACCGCGAGAGCGGGATGATCCAGTAGGCCAGGGCCCGGCACCTGAGGTTTTAAAGGTAGGCGATGACCTCGGTTTCCTCGGCGGCGGCCGCCGCCCACTCCTGCATCGGCGGCCAGGCCTCGACCGCGGCGCAGTAGGCCTCGGCCACCTCGTCCAGCTTCACATCGTAGGTGCGGAAACGCGTCACCACCGGCGCGTAGAAGGCGTCGGCGAGGCAGGGCTTGCCGAACAGGAAGTCGCCACCCCCGTCTTTGTTCTGGCCGAAGCGCCCGCGGCAGTCGCGCCAGATCGCCTGCACGCGGTCGATGTCGCCCTGCACCTCGGCGCTCACCTCGTGGCCAGGGTAGTGGTGGGCGAGGTCCATCGGCAGGGCCTGGCGCAGCGCCGGGAAGCCGGCATGCATCTCGGCGCAGACGCAGCGCGCCAGGCGGCGGGCCGCCGCGTCGGCCGGCCAGAGCTGCTTGTCCGGGAAGCGCTCGGCGAGGTACTCGCCGATGGCAAGGCTGTCCCACACCGATTCACCGGCGACGACCAGGGTCGGCACCTTCGCCGCCGGACTGTATTTCAGGATATTGGCCCGGGTGTCCGGCTTGTGCAGGAAGATCACCTCCTCCTCGACCTCGAGCCCGGCCAGGCGGACGGCCAGCCAGCCGCGCAGCGACCAGGAGGAATAGGTCTTGTTGCCCAAGATAAGCTTGGCGTCGGCCATCGTCGGCTTGCCCTTTCGTCGTGAATCCGCTTTTGGCGCCCCTGCTGTGCGAGTCGGTCGACAGCGCGGCGATTTAGCGCAAATATGCCGCCGCCGCGCAAGCCCGCGGCGACATCGATTTCTCCCGATCTCAGAACAGCAGCGGAGCCGCCGCCTTGGCCTGTACCGACTATCTTGTTGCCGACGATCATGCCGACGCCGCCGGGGCCATCCCGATCAGCCTGCAGACGCGCCAGACCTACGACGACTGGCTGAAGGCACAGCCGGCGCCGCGCCGCGCCTGGGTAGCGGCCAGCGGCTTCAAGGTCCAGGCCGGCGCCTTCTGCCTGCTGCCCGGCGACAAGGGCGGCCTGGAAGAGGTGCTTGTGCTGGTGGATCCCGACGAGCCGATCTGGTCCTTCGCCGGTCTGCCGGCGGCGCTGCCGGCGGGCAGCTACCGCCTGGAGCAGGGCATGCGGCCGGCCGCGGCCTCGCGCGCCGCGCTGGGCTGGGCGCTCGGCTGCTACGCCTTCACCCGCTACAAGGACAACGGTCGCGACTATGCCCGGCTGGTCTGGCCGAAGGCGGCGGACGCCGGGCAGGTGACCCACACCGCCCAGGCCATCGCCCTGGTGCGCGACCTGGTGAACACCCCGGCCAACGACATGGGCCCGGCCGAGCTGGCCGAGGCGGCCCGCGCCCTGGCCAAGCAGCACCGCGCCAAGTGCACGGTCATCGTCGGCGACGCCCTGTTGAAGCGCAACTATCCGGCGATCCATGCGGTCGGCCGTGCCGCCGCCCAGGAGCCGCGCCTGATCGACCTGCGCTGGGGCAGCCGCGGGCCCAAGGTGACCCTGGTCGGCAAGGGTGTGTGTTTCGACTCCGGCGGCCTCGACCTGAAGCCGGCCGCCGGCATGAAGCTGATGAAGAAGGACATGGGCGGGGCCGCCCACGTCCTCGGCCTCGCCTCCCTCATCATGGCCGAGAACCTGCCGGTACAGCTGCGGGTGCTGGTGCCGGCGGTGGAGAACGCGGTTTCCGGCAACGCCTTCCGCCCGCTCGACGTGCTGCAGACCCGCAAGGGCCTGACCGTCGAGATCGGCAACACCGATGCCGAGGGCCGGATCATCCTCTGCGACGCCCTGGCCGAGGCGGACAGCGAAAAGCCCGACCTGCTGATCGACTTCGCGACGCTGACCGGCGCCGCGCGGGTCGCCCTCGGCCCTGACCTGCCGGCCCTGTTCAGCAACGACGACAAGCTCGCCGGCCTGATCCTGCGCAGCGGCGCTGCGGAAGGCGATCCGGTGTGGCGCCTGCCGCTCTTCAAGGGCTACCGCCAGGGCCTGGACAGCAAGGTCGCCGACCTCAACAACATCTCCAACAGCCCCTACGGCGGCGCCATCACCGCCGCGCTGTTCCTGGAGAGCTTCGTCAGCGCCTCGACCCGCTGGGCCCATTTCGACGTCATGGCCTGGAACGTGGCGCCGCGCGCCGGCCGCCCGGAAGGCGGCGAGGCCATGGGGCTGCGCGCGGTCTACGCCGCCATCGCCGAGCTGGCGCGGCGCAGCGGCAAATAGGCGGCGCCGGGCAAGGTTGCGACGGCCAGGACCGCGTTTGACCCGGGGCCTCGTTTGACACAGGGTCCGGGCCGGCAGGGCCCTTGCACGGCGGCGGCCGCTTCGGCAGACTTCGTTCCGCCTCTGCAACGAGAACAAGCCCCCCGGGAACTCACCGCCGTCATGGCCACGCCGCCCACCCCCAGCC
>DAIQBR010000072.1:10363-12115 GCA_036781105.1 Kiloniellaceae bacterium | reverse complement strand
CCGACGTGCGGGTCTTCGCCGGGCGCACCTCGATGGGCGTGCGCGGCATCCGCCTGGCCAAAGATGACCGGGTCATCTCCCTGTCGATCCTGCGTTCCGGCGAGGCCGAGAGCATCGAGGAGCGCGACGCCTATCTGCGCTACGCCAACGCGCGCCGGCGCGGCGAGAACGGCGACGGCGAGAACGGCGCCCGCGCGAACGGGGGCGAGTACGGCATGGAGCTTTCGGCGCAGCGCCTGGAAGAGCTCGCCGAGGCCGAGCAGTTCATCCTCTCCGTCGCCGACGACGGCTACGGCAAGCGCACCTCGGCCTACGAGTACCGCGTCACCGGGCGCGGCGGCCAGGGCATCGGCAACCTCGACCTGGAGCGCGCCGGCGGCCGCGAGGCCGGCGTGGTGGCGGCCTTCCCGGTCGAGCCCGGCGACCAGATCATGCTGGTGACCGACGGCGGCAAGCTGATCCGCAGCCCGGTCGAGGACATCCGCATCGCCGGGCGCACCACCCGCGGCGTCACGCTGTTCCGCATCGACGAGAGCGAGCGTATCGTCTCCGTCGCCCACCTGCCCGAGGAGGAGGACGATCCCGAGGGTATCGATGCGGCAGACGACAGCGACGACGACAGCGGCGGCGGCAGCGGCGGTGACGACGCCGAAAGCTGAGCCTTGATTGTGTCGGGGCCGCGGCGCGATCATGCAAGCCGCGCCGGGCGAATGGAAAAGGAAGAAGAGGGCCCCAACAGATGAGACGCGACAGATGAGCCGTCCCCTGGTCGGGGTCTATCCCGGCACCTTCGATCCCATCACCAACGGCCACCGCGACATCATCGGCCGCGCCTGCAAGCTGTGCGGCCGCCTGGTCATCGCCGTGGCGCGCAACGCCGGCAAGGGCCCGCTGTTCTCCATCGACGAGCGCGTCGAGATGGTGCGCGACGACATCGCGGCCATGGAGACCCACGGCGCCGAGGTGCAGGTGCGTGCCTTCGACAACCTGCTGATCGACTTCTGCAACGAGGTCGGCGCCAGCGTGCTGGTACGCGGCCTGCGCGCGGTCTCCGACTTCGAGTACGAGTTCCAGATGGCGGCCATGAACGCGCGCCTGGACGCCCGCATCGAGACGGTCTTCCTCATGGCCTCCGAGCGCCAGCAGTTCATCTCCTCGCGCTTCGTGAAGGAGATCGGGCGCCTGGGCGGCGACATCTCCAGCTTCGTCAGCGCCCCCGTGGCCGCCCGCCTGCGCGACCGCTTCGACGTCGAACAGAAAACCAGCGACGGCCCCTCGCGCCGCCGCCAGACCTTCAAGGACGAGGTTTAGGGGCCGGTGGGCTGCGCCCCGCGCTTCCGCCGCAGTCCGCGTGGAAGGCGGCCCCGATCGGCTGACCCCAATGAGTTGACCGGGGGGAGGGGCGGCACTATGGTGCGCCGGCCCGCGCCCGGGGGTGAAGCAGCCCGGCGGCGCCGGCATTTCCTCTCTTGGGGGCCCGTAGCTCAGTTGGTAGAGCACCTGACTTTTAATCAGGTTGTCGCAGGTTCGATCCCTGCCGGGCTCACCAGTTTTTTACTGTCAAATCAATGATCTGGAAGAGCCGGCTGGCGGGTCTTGCTGCGCCGCGCAGGGCTTCTGCTGCGCGCTGCGCCGGCGCCGCGACGCGGCCGGCCGGGCGGACAGGGGAGCACCGGGCGTGCGAAGACTGAAGCACCACATCCTCAAGCTCTATTGGATGGCGCTGGCGGTGGCGTCGCGCGTCCTGCGGCG
>DAIQBR010000072.1:4525-10353 GCA_036781105.1 Kiloniellaceae bacterium | reverse complement strand
CCGCAGTTCGCCCGCCGCCAGCGCCTCGTCATCCGCCGCGGCATGCTCGAGTACGACAAGCAGGATTTCTTCCGCTTCCACAACGTGACCTCGTTTCGCAAGGCCTTCCGCCGCGAGGCAAAGGCCCTGGCCGGGCGCGGCGTCAGCGTGCTGGACATCGGCGGTGGTGACGGACGGGGCTTCGGCTGGGTCTTCGAGGGGCTCGAGGGCTTTCCCGCCAGCTACACCAGTCTCGACGTGATCGAAAGGAACAGCGACGCGCGGATTCTGGTCGGCGATGCCTGCAAGCCCATCGTGACCGACGAGCGTTTCGACGTGACCTTCTCTCACAACGCCCTCGAACACATGCCGGATCCCTTCGTCGTCGCCCAGAACATGTACGATCTTCTGAAGCCGGGCGGCTTGACCATGGCCAAGACGGTCTTCGCCTGCCACCACCACGCCTCGCCGAACGACTACTGGCGTTTCACCGACGAGGGCATGCGCTACATCTTCGAGCGCGCGGGATTCGAGACCGTCGAGTACGGCTACGACATCACCCAGCGGCGCCGCGAAAAGCTGTCGGCGAAGATTCCGGAGTCCATGCCGCTGATCGACAGCCAGGGCGGCTGGCAGGAACTCTGGTGGGTCTTCTATATCGGCCGCAAGCCGGGCGCGCCGGAGAGCGACGCGGACTAGAGAACCGCGCCTTCCCTCTGCCCGGACGGCGTCTGCCCGCCGGCGGCATTTGTCTGTCCCGGCGGCTTCTGGCACAGTGGCGGCGGTCGGCAATCGGCGCGCGGGGGGACTGGCCATCAAGGCACTGCTGCTCATCGTTCTTTATCTCGCCGTGGCGCTGCTGCCCCTGGCGCTCGCCGGGGCCGGCGCGCGGCCGCCGCGTTCCTTCTGGGACGAGCTGGCCAGCGGCGCGGGGCTGCTCGCCTTTGCCGTCATCCTGGTCGAATTCGTGCTCTCCGGCAGGTTCCGCAGCGTCTCCGGCCACATCGGCATGGACGTCACCATGCGCATGCACCAGCTCTTCGCCCGCGGCGCTCTGGTGCTCGCCCTGGCGCATCCCTTTTTCTACGTCACCGGCTTCAACCCGCCCCTGCCCTGGGACCCGACGCGTCAGGAGACATTGACCGACGACTTCGCCGCGCTGCTCACCGGGGTGCTGGCCTGGGTCCTGCTGCCGGTCTTCGTCCTGGTCTCCATCGGGCGCGACCGCCTGGGCGTGAGCTACGAAACCTGGCGCTGGATGCACGGTCTCGGTGCGCTGCTGATCGCGGCCTTCCTGCTGCACCATGCCCTGGCGGCGGGCCGCTACAGCGCCGATCCCGTCCTGGCCGCGCTGTGGAGCCTGCTGTTCGCCATTGCCGTGCTCTCGCTGGTCAATGTCTACGTCGTGAAGCCCCTGATCCAGCGCCGGCGCGCCTGGCAGGTGGCGGCGGTGCGCCCGCTGGCCCTGAAAACCTGGGAGCTGACGCTCCGCCCGGAGGGCCACGCCGGCCTGCGCTACGACGCGGGGCACTTCGTCTGGCTGAATGTCGGCCACTCGGCCTTTTCGCTGCGCGAGAATCCCTTCTCGATCAGCTCCGCCCCCGGCGATGGGCCCGACCTCCGTTTCATCATCAAGGAACTCGGCGATTTCACCGGCAGGATCGGCGAGACTGCGCCGGGCACGCCGGCCCATCTGGACGGCCCGCACGGCAGCCTGACCATCGCCGGGCGCCAGGAGCCGCGCATCGCCCTGATTGCCGGCGGCGTCGGCATCGCGCCGCTGATCGGCATCCTGCGGCAGTTGCGCCACGACGCCGACGGGCGCCCCAGCCTGCTGGTCTACGCCAACCGCGTTGCCGAACAGATCGCCTGCGGCGATGAATTGGAGACCCTGGCGCGCGAGCACGGCACGCGGGTGGTGCACGTCCTGTCCGAGCCGCCGGCGGGCTGGCAGGGCGAGACCGGCTTCGTCGATGCCGGCCTGCTGCAGAAGATCTTCGCCGCGTCCGGCGGCGCGCCCGCCGATATGCGCGACTGGCTCTGCGTGCTCTGCGGCCCGCCGCCCATGCTCGAAGCCGTCGAGGACGGTCTGATCGCGCTTGGCGTTCCGGCGTCGCAGATCCTTTCCGAGAGGTTCACCTATGACTGACCGGCTCTCCCGGCTGGCGAGCCGCCATCGCCTGCTGTTGATCTACTGGGCCCTCAACGCGGTCCTGGCCGTGGCCCTGCTCGCTTTCGCCCTGCGCTGACCGCGCCGCGCTTTGTGCCAGATCAACGCGCCCGCCGCCGGCCTGTCTTAGGGGAGTTGCGCGACAGCGATCTGCGGTATCTGGAGGAACGATGGCGGGACAGCGGGAGACCTGGGCGAGCGGGCGCGGCTTTGTGCTGGCGACCATCGGCGCCGCGGTCGGCCTCGGCAACATCTGGCGTTTTTCCTATGTCGCCGGCGAGAACGGCGGCGGCGCCTTCCTGCTCGTCTATTTCCTCAGCGTGCTGCTGGTCGGCGCGCCGTTGCTGGTTGCCGAACTCGCTCTCGGGCGCCGGGCCGGGGGCGACGGCGTGTCGGCCTTCACGGCCGCCGGTCCCCGCTCGCCCTGGCGCTGGGCCGGCTGGCTGGGTGTGGCCGCGGCTTTTCTCATCCTCAGCTACTACGCGATCATCGCCGGCTGGGCGCTGAAGTATCTGCTCGGCGCGGCGACCGGCGCGCTGTGGCGCGCGGCGGGCGAGGGCTACGGCGGCTACTTCGCGCGCTTCATCGGCGATCCCGGCCAGGCCATCGCCTGGCAGATGGCGATGCTGGCGGCGGCCATGCTGGTGGTGGCCGGCGGCGTGCAGCGCGGCATCGAAGCGGTGAACCGCGTCCTCATGCCGATCCTCGCCTTCTGCATCGTGGCGCTGGCGGCTTACGCGGCGACGCTGCCCGGCGCGGCCGCCGGCTGGGCCTTTCTTTTCAAGCCCGACTGGGCGGCGCTGATGAAGGGCTCGGTGCTGGTCGCCGCGCTGGGCCAGGCCTTCTTCTCCATCGGCCTCGGCATGGCGATCTTCGTCACCTACGGCAGCTACATGACACGCAAGACCAGCATCGGACGCTCGGCCGCCGCGATCATCGTCGGCGACACGCTCTTCGCCGTCGTTGCGGGGCTTGCGATCTTTCCGGCGGTCTTCGCCTTCGGCATGGACCCGCAGGCCGGCCCGCAGCTCGCCTTCATCACCCTGCCGCAGATCTTCCTCGCCATGCCCGGCGGGCGCATCGTCGGCCTCGTCTTCTTCGCGCTGCTGGTGGCGGCGGCCCTGACCTCCATGGCCGCGCTGCTGGAGGTGCCGGTGGCGACCCTGGTCCACCGCAGCCGCCTGCGGCGCTGGGGCGCCGTCGCCCTCGTCGGCGCCGCCGTCTTTGTCACCGGTCTGCCGTCGGCGATGAGCTACGGACTGCTCGCGGAGGTCACTCTCGGCGGACTGGCGATCCTCGACGTCGTCGACCGCAGTGTGTCCAACTACCTGCTGCCGCTGTCCGGCTTGTCGATTTGTGTCTACATCGGCTGGTGCTGGCCGCGCGCCCGGGCCCTCGATTCGATCGATGCCCGCGCCACCTGGCTGCCGCTGCTTTGGCTGTGGCTGGTGCGTCTGGTGAGCCCGACCCTGATAGTGCTCATCCTGCTCGACTCCCTAGGCGTGCTCTAGCAACGCGGCGTCTCTCCGCCAGCCGCGGCGCAGCGCTAGCGTGTCAGGGGGCAGTGCTTGGCGAGAGCGGCCGCAATGTGCCGCTGCACCACCGGCTTGGTCAGCACTTCGCTCTGATGATCGTTCCTGATGCGGCGCGACGTCTGCGGTTCGCGCGACGCGGTGACATAGATGATCGGCACCGGCCGGATGACGTGAATCTCCTGGGCCGCCTCGACGCCGTCGCGTTCGCCGGCCAGGCGCACGTCCATGAAGATCAGCGCGGGCTCCTCCTGCCGGGCCAGCCGGACCGCCTCGTCGGCGCTGCGCGCGAGACCGCAGACCTCATAGCCGAGCTGCTCGACGATGATCCTGAAGTACTCGGCAATGAGGAATTCGTCCTCGACGATCAGTACTCTTGGCACCGCTGGCATGGGCCGGACTCAACCTTCCTTGCCTCTTCTTCTCGCGTCGTCCGGGAGCGAACGGCGTTGCCGAGAGAACCCGCGGGAAGTCCGGTAGTTCCCGTGCCAAGCGGCGGGCGCGGGTCAGTCGACGCGGTCGTCGTCGCGCGTGCTGCCCTCCTGCTCGCCGCGTGCCAGCAGCATGAGGTTGGCGGCGAGGGAGACCGAGCCGAAGGTTATGAAGAGGCCGAAGAACAGCAGGGCGACGACGAGCCAGGGTGTCTCGCTGGAAAAGGCGAGACTGCGCAGCCCGGCCAGGTCGCTGGCCAGGATGGCGAGGCCGAAGAGCGCACCGGCGCCCAGGCCCATGGCGAGGTGGCGGGCGACGAAGCGCAGCGCCGATTTTTCCTGCGGGGTCACGCCGGCCAGACTCGGCTGCGCCGCGCGCTGTCGCAAGGGCCATGGCGGGGCCGGGCCGGGGGCAGATTGTCGCAGGCCCGCTGCCCTCCGCATCGGGCCGCACGGCGGCAACGATTTCCCCGCTGAGGCGTTGTCCGCAATGCGGGGCCCGGCGCCAATTCTACTGACGATAGAGAGGGGGCGCAGGGCTCTGGCCGGGATGCAGCCCTTGTTGGGAAGCCGCGCCGGCGCCCGCGGACGGCAATTGGTAAAGGACACAGACCAAACCGTCAAAAAGCGCAAGGAAAAGTGCCGGTTTCGGGATTAATTGACCGGGGTCTGGTAACCGAAATTTAAAAAATGCGGTGCAGTCTGGGCGGGTGCGAAAGCATGAATGAGGTTGAGCAATGTCTGATCTATATGCCTTCGATGCGGTGCGTTGGATTTCCGATGCCTTCCGTGCGGGTATCTTCGCGCGGGTCAATGCGAACGGAGATCTGGCGCTGGACGTGGTCAACGCCTGCCCGAAGCAGACCGAAGAACTGCTCGGCCGGCTGAGCGGCAACTCCGAGGCGGTCATCCTGCAGATGCCCAAGCCGGACAGCGACGTCTTCTACATCAACTGATTTTCCCGCTCGGCGGCGCGAACCGCGAAGTTCGCAGCGCCGCCCGGCCCGGGCGCACGCCGTTCAGGCTGCCCGCGCCTTCCTCACACGTTCCGGCGGAAACCGCACGGTGACCGAGGTGCCCTCGCCGAGGGCGCTCTCGATGGTGAGGCTGCCGCCATGCGCCTCGGCGAAGCGGCAGCACAGCGGCAGGCCCAGCCCGGTTCCCTCGTGCCGTCGATTGAGGCGGCCGTCGACCTGGCCGAAGGGCTCCAGGGCGATGGGGATCTGATCGGGGCTCATGCCGATCCCGTTGTCGGCAAAGACGATCTCCAGACCGTCAGCATCGCAGGCCAGGGTGACGCGCAGGGTGCCGCCCGCGGGCGTGAACTTCAGGGCGTTCGACAGCAGGTTCAGCGCGATCTGCTTCACACGGCGGCGGTCGGCAAGCAGCTCGGGCGCCGACTCCGGCATGTCCGACACCACCTCGATGTCCGAGATCTGCGCCTCCGGCGAGACCAGGCGCAGGCACTCGCTCAACACGTCGCGCACATCCAGCACTTCTTCATCCAGCTTGAGCCGTCCGGCGTCGGCCTTGGAGAAGTCGAGCACGTCGTTGATCAGGCTCAGCAGGTGGTTGCCGCTGTCCAGGATGTCGGCGGCGTAGCCCCTGTAGCGCGCGTCGCCCAGCGGCCCCAGGGCCTCTCCCTGCAGCATTTGCGAGAAGCCGATGATGGCGTTCAGCGGTGTGCGCAGCTCATGGCTCATGGTGGCGAGGAAC
>DAIQBR010000072.1:0-4480 GCA_036781105.1 Kiloniellaceae bacterium | reverse complement strand
CCGCGGCGGCTTCCAGCGCGACGCCCAGGCTTTGCGTCGTGGCCTGCAGTTCCGCCTGGGTGCGTTCCAGTTCGGCGACGTAGCGGCGCAGGCGTGCGGTCTCGCGTGCGTTGCGGTCGGCCAGGTAGCCGTCGAAGAAGGCGCCCAGCAGGCCGATGCAGAGCAGCAGGACGGCGACCGCGGCGACGCCGATGGCGAGGCTCTGGCGTTGCAGCGCCGTGGCGCCGGTTGTCGCGGAAAAGGGATCGTAAGACATGGTGACCGCCGTCATCCCGGTGAAATGCAGGCCGCAGACCGCCAGTACGAAGACACCGGCGGCCAGGACCCGGCCCCAGGGGCCCCTGACGTGCGGCAGCAGGGCGAAGGCGAGGGCGGAAACGCCGACTCCCACCACCAGGGCGGCGACCACGTAGTTCAGGTTCCAGGCGATCAGCAACTCGCCTTCGACGGCGGCCATGCCGGTGAAATGCATGGCGCCGATCGCGGCTCCGGCGATGGCGCCGCCGAAGAGGTAGGCGCCGCGCAGCGCCAGCCACAGGCCCAGGCCCGACACGGCGACGGCGATGGCGGCGGAAAGGGCCGTCAGCAACTCGTCATAGCCCACCGGCCAGGGGGTGCTGTAGGCCATCATGGCGACGAAGTGCGTGGCCCAGACGCCGCAGCCCATCGCCAGGGCGGCGGCGGCCAGCCAGAACTGCCGCTGGCGTCCGCTCTGGCGCTCGGCGCGGTGCAGCAGGCTGAAGGAGGTTTGGCTGGCCAGGGTGCACACCACGCCGGCCAGCACCACCAGCCACAGCGCGTGCCCGTCGACGATGCAGCCGACGATCTCAATCATGACGCCTACCGCCTATGGTCTAATCCGAGCGCTACAGTCTCAGCCTGGGGTTTAGGAGCGGTAAACGTCCCGTTGAATTTCCCTAGCGGACACCACCGATCTGGACGTCGTTGTCCAGGATGAGGCGGCGCAGGACGTCCAGGCCCTTTTCCAGCTCCTCGTACTCCTGGCGCGCCAGGCTCAGTTCCTCAACGGCGGTCTTGCGGCTCGACTGGCTGCGCGGCATCTCCATGAGGGCGGCCAGGTAGCGGCCCTTGGCATGGGCGGCGCGGCGCACCAGGGCGCGGATCTCGCTCTGTTTCAGGTGCACCAGCACGGACATGATCTCGCGCTTGGACTGCTCCTGGATGGTGTCCTCGATCTGCTCGACGAAGGCGCCGGCGGAGACCGGCTCGGGATCGGGCTCCGGCACCGCCAGGGCGTCTTCCAGCATGCGCAGGCGTTCCTGCGGCTTGCCGCTGGCGCGGTGGAACCACTGCATTGCGCCGTTCCCCCGGTTGTCGCCGCCGCGCTTTCCGGTGTTGGAGGCGTCGTTCTGGATCAGTTCCGCCAGGGTCATGTGGGTCTCCCGTCCCGCTTGAGGTGGCCGTCTTGGCTGCCCCGGGAGATGCAATCCCCGGGCCAGGAATGGGTCAGGACGGGAGCGGAAAACGGCGCGGAAAACCGCGGAATTCCAAGGGGTCGGGAGGTCAGGTGCGGGCCCGGCCCGGCAGAATCTGCCGCCGGTCGGGGTAAGCGGGCCGGAAAGGCCGGCTCAGTCGCCGGCGCCCTGGGAGAGTGCAGTGCCCGCCGGGATGCTGTGGGGCAGGTCGTCGTTGGCCGCCTGCGGCAGGCAGGGCTGCCCGCCCGGGCCGTCAGCCAGGCGGCTCACCCGCGTACGTACGCGGCGCAGGCCGCGGCGGTTCTGGTGCGCCACGCGGAAACGCCGCAGCAGGCGCCAGCCGACCACGCCGGTGATGATGCCCAGCCACATGTAGGGGTACCACCAGGGCATCAGCACGACGAAGTCGTGGAGCAGCTGGTAGTAGGGATCGGAGGCGGCCTCGGGGCCGTAGATCCATTGCAGAACTGCCAACATCGGTCCGCTTTCCCTGCTGGGGCGCCTTGCCTGGCGCCCGCTTGGTTAAGT
The DNA here is from genome assembly GCA_036781105.1 of Kiloniellaceae bacterium. Taxonomy (GTDB): domain Bacteria; phylum Pseudomonadota; class Alphaproteobacteria; order Kiloniellales; family Kiloniellaceae; genus Pelagibius. Next base: position 2,516 of record DAIQBR010000072.1, on the reverse strand, counting down.
ATCGGTAAAGAACATTATGCGGATTTTGGATCAATTATCAAGTTATTTTTTATCTTTTATTAACCATATTCTTCAGTATTTGCCTCAATAACAAGACAAATTTTGATTATTTATTTGTAGAGAATTCAATACTGAAGAAGAACGCTTATTCTTCGGGGAAGCCGCAGGCCCAGCGGTTGTAGCGTTCCTTCGCCGGGACGCCGTCCTTGGCCGGCTCGATGTGGCTGAGGCCGATGACGATGCGGTCGCTGGAGCCCTCGATGGCGGCGGTGGCATCCACGTAGTTCAGCCGGCCGCGGTAGTACAGGCGGGGCGGGTCGGGGATGATGGTGAAGGACGGCATGTCGGAGATCAGCCCGCTGGCGCGGTCCAGCAGGAACAGCTCGACCGGGCGGCCGGCTTCCCATACCGGCGAGCCGATGGTGACCAGCAGCATCTCCTGGCTCTTGTAGCCGCCGGTGCTGCCGTCCAGCAGGTAGCCGAAGCCGCGCCAGCACTGGGTGCGCGGCGTGCCTTCCTGGGCAGGGCTCTGTGTGGACAAGGCGGTGGCGATGCTCAGCGTGACGGCGGCGAGGCCGGCCGTGAAGACGCGGCGGCGGCGCGGTGTTCCCGGCTGGCTCATGATTCCCCCTGCGACACGATATCCTGCGACATCATCTTCGCAGCATAGCCCGATTCGGAACGCTCTAGTCGGCGGAACCGCTGCCCGCGCAGTGCACGCAGGTCGGCAGGGTGGGGTCCAGTTCCAGGCGGCGCAGCGGGATCTGCTCGCCGCAGGTCACGCAGTAGCCGTAGTCGCCCGCCTCGATGCGCTTCAGGCTCGCCTCGATGCGCAGCAGCTCGGCCTTGCGGCGCCGCTCGGCCTCCAGGGACATGGCTTGGTTCTGCAGGGCATCCATACGCGAGAGTCTGCCCACTCTGGTCTGGTCGAGTTCCACGGGCTTCCGGCTGTCGGCGCTGCTGTTCACCAGATCCAGGAGTTCGCGGCGGCGGGCGATCAGGCGATCGCGAAAGGCGGAAAGGTCCAACTCGACCGGGTTACTCATAGGCCATGATGACCGCCCCCCGTTTCCAGAACAAGGGTAATCGCGGCGCCCGGCGCTGTGCCGGACGGCACGGTGTGGTGGTGGTCGGCGGCGGGGAAGCGGGAGTAAGGGAACCTGCAGGATGGCGAAACCCCGGCCGTCTTCGGGGGTTGGTAGACATGAAGTCATACAGGGAGGCAGGGCCTCGTATCCTGCAGGTTCACCCTGGATTGAGACTAAATTCGGACGTCTCCGCGCGGGGGTGTCCTTTTTGTGTCAAGGCCGTAGCTTTTTCCCCTTAGTCACTGGCAACAAATGATTTTATCGCGGATCTAGCCCTGCGGGCCACGGTGATGCTCGTCGTCGTGGCCGCGACGGTTTGAGTAGAAAACCAGGAACATCAGCCCGCCGCCCAGCGCCAGCGAGACCAGCGCGCCGAGGGTCATGGCGATGAGGCCGTGCAGGCTGATGTCGACATCGCCGAGACTCCACCATAGGTAGATGGCGGCCAGCAGCGTGACGACCAGCAAAGCGGCCAGTACGGCGATCATAATGCCGGTCTTCATGGTGCTCTCCAGGACGGGAAGGGCCCGTCGTGTTGCCGGTCGGGGCCGAAAGCGGCGCGGCGCTGGCCGCGCCCCGGGCGGGCGCCTCGGACAGGCTGCCGGGGCGCAGAATGACGCCCGCAAAGCGGCACCGTCCAGCGCTTTTTCGGCGCTCCGGCAGAGCGATTTTGCGGCCGAATTTTCCATTGCCCTTTTGGGCGAGATCGCTATAACTCCCGCTCCGAGCCGGTGGCCCTGCCAGCGGACATCTGCGGCTGTGGCGGAATTGGTAGACGCGCAGCGTTGAGGGCGCTGTGGGGGAAACCCCGTGGAGGTTCAAGTCCTCTCAGCCGCACCAATCGCCCGGGGTCCATCCTCCGGCTCGGAGAGACGACAGGGAGTCCTCGCCTGTCACACAGCATGCGGCTGTGGCGGAATTGGTAGACGCGCTAGCTTCAGGTGCTAGTTCTCGCAAGGGAGTGGAGGTTCGAGTCCTCTCAGCCGCACCACCACCCTTCGCGCTTACGCGCTTCGGGTGGCAGGCCATCCGAACGCGTTAGAGCGAAGGAGTGTCCCCCGTAGCCTTGGCGAAGGGGGACCGGATCCGGCTCTAAATACTCTCCGTTTCATATGACATTGACCCCTGCTGCCCCGCGGGCCAGCCTTGCGCGTGCAATCAAAGGGGAGGGTGCCAGCGTGTTCGAAGGCTTCGAGCAGCGCCGCGTGACGGTGGGCACGGCCGCGGCGCCGGTCGCGATCAACCTGCGTCTGGGCGGCACCGGGCCGGCGCTGCTGCTGCTGCACGGCTATCCGCAGACCCATGTCATGTGGCACCGCATCGCGCCGCGCCTGGCCGAGCGCTTCACCGTGGTCTGCGCCGACCTGCGCGGCTACGGCGACAGTTCCAAGCCGGAGTCCGGCGCCGACCATGCCGCCTATTCCAAGC
>DAIQBR010000071.1:9652-12155 GCA_036781105.1 Kiloniellaceae bacterium | reverse complement strand
GAGGTTCTGCGCCTCGATCACCAGGTCGCCGAGACGCGGGCCGGCGGGAATGCTGATGCTGCCGGGCTCCGGCGCCTTGTCGTTGGCCTCGGCCAGCAAGGTCTCATAGGCCTGCACGCGGGCCTTGGACTTGGCCTGGCGCGCACGCGGGCTCTGGCGGATCCATTCCAGCTCCTGCTTCAGCACGCGCTGGCGGCCGGACTCTGTCTTCTCTTCCAGGCTCAGGCGCTTTTCCTTCTGCTCCAGCCAGGAGGAGTAGTTGCCTTCGAAGGGCAGGCCGCGGCCGCGGTCCAGTTCCAGGATCCAGCCCGCCACGTTGTCGAGGAAGTAGCGGTCGTGGGTCACCGCCACCACGGTGCCGGGATACTCCTCGAGATAGCGCTCCAGCCAGGCGACGGACTCGGCGTCGAGGTGGTTGGTGGGCTCGTCCAGCAGCAGCATATCCGGCTTCTGCAGCAGCAGCTGGCAAAGCGCCACGCGGCGGCGCTCGCCGCCTGAAAGCTTGGTCACGTCGGCATCGCCCGGCGGGCAGCGCAGGGCGTCCATGGCGATCTCGACCTTGCGGTCCAGGTCCCAGGCGTCGACGGCGTCGATCTTCTCCTGCAGCTCGGCCTGCTCGGTGATCAGCTTGTCCATCTCGTCGGGATCGGCGTCGGCGAAGGCATTGCTGACTTCCTCGAAGCGGTCGAGCAGCGCCTTGGTCTCGGCGACACCAATGAAGACGTTGCCGGCGACGTCCTTGTCCGGATCCAGCTGCGGCTCCTGCGGCAGATAGCCGATCTTGATGCCCTCGGCCGGGCGCGCTTCGCCGTTGATCTCCGTGTCGATCCCCGCCATCACCTTCATCAGCGTCGACTTGCCGGCGCCGTTCAGGCCCAGCACACCGATCTTGGCGCCGGGCAGGAAGAACAGGCGGATGTCCTTCAGGACCTGTTTGCCCCCCGGGTAGGTCTTGGAGACACCGTCCATCTGGTAGACGTACTGGTAGGAAGCCATGGAAACTCCGGCGCTGGATAAGGTGGTCGTTTGGGTCGGATAGAGGGGGTGCCCCGATCAGGCAGCCCCGGGCGCGGTTTTTAGCCTATCGCCCGGTTCCGTGCAATGCGGCCCGGGACACGGCCCCTACCTGGCGCCTTGGCAGCACGATGCAGAAACGCGCCCCGCCGCCGGGGGCCGGCTCGACCCAGATGCGGCCGCCGAAATGTTCGACGATCTGGCGCGAGATCGTCAGCCCCAGGCCGGTGCCGCGGGGCTTGTCGGTGAGGTTGGTGCTGGCCTGCTGGAACTTCTCGAAAATCAACTGGCGGTTCTCGGGCGGCACGCCGCGGCCATTATCGGCCACGGAAATCTGCAAGCCCTCCGGCCGGCTCTCGGCGGTGACCACCACCTGCCCGGCCTTCTCGGCGCAGAACTTGGCGGCGTTCGACAACAGGTTCACCAGAACCTGGATCAGGCGGTCGCGGTCGGCATAGACCGTCGGCAACTCACGGGCGATCTGCACCTCCAGGCGCGAGGCGCGTTCGGCGAAGAGCGCGGAGGTGATGGCGATGGCCTCCTCCACCACCTCGCGCGGATCCAGTGACTCCATCTCCCAGTCGAGGCTGCCCGCCTCCATCTTGGCGAGATCGAGGATCTGGTTGATGAGGCGGGTGAGGCGTTCGCTCTCCTTCACGATGACAGCCAGGAACTTACGGCGGTCGCCGACACCGAGATCCGGAGTGTCGAAGAGGATTTCACTGAAGGAACGGATCGAGGTCAGCGGCGTGCGCAGTTCGTGGCTCACCGTCGAGAGGAACTCGTCCTTCATGCGGTCGAGTTCCTGGAGGCGCGCGTTGGCGCCGCGCAACTCGGCGGTCAGCGCCTCCAGTTCGCGCGACTTCTGTTCCAGGCCGTGGCTGTACTCGATGACCTGGGAGGTCTCCTCCAGCACCTCGCCCTTGGCGACGGAAGCGACCATGACGCGCGAGGAAGCGGCACCGATGGCGCCGGCGAGCAGGCGCTCCGCGTAGCTCACCAGGCCCGGGTCGGCCTCGCGCAGCTTGGTCACATTGACGCCGTGGATGCGCCCGTAGTCGGAGAAGGCCCGCTCGGCGCGGCCCGGTCCGATGAAGCGCGCCACCAGGTTCTTGAGGTCCGGCACCGTGGCCGAGCCGCGCCAGAAGTGGGAGCCGCTCTGCGCCCCCGAGTGCCGGAAAACATCGACGAAGAGCACCGCCTGGATGCGCTCGATGGCACTCTGGCGGGCGAGCAGGGAAACCAGCACGTAGCCGCCGATATTGGCCAGCATGCTCCAGAACATGGCGTGCGACAGGCTGTCGAGACCCTGCAGGCCGAACAGCGCGTAGGGCCGCAGCAGTTCGATCCCCAGCGGGCCGGACTCGATGAAGGAGGTCGGCAGCCAGCCGGGCCGCGCGAAGGACGGCAGCAGCAGGGTGTAGCCCCAGGTGACGAAACCGAGGGGGAGGCCCGCCAGGGCGCCCGGACGCAAGCCGCCCTTCCAGAA
>DAIQBR010000071.1:8542-9634 GCA_036781105.1 Kiloniellaceae bacterium | reverse complement strand
GCCGCCGCGGCGAAGGACACCAGGCCGATGGTGACCAGCGCCTCGGGCTGGCCGATGAAGCGGAAATAGGCGAAGGACAGCAGCAGTATGAAAATGATGGCGCCGCGGCGGATGCGCAGCAGCAGCCTGGAGAGGTCGCCGCGCTCGGTCATGCGCAGCCAGGATATGCGGATAAGGGCCGGCATGATCAGGTCGTTGCAGATCATGGTCGACAGCGCGATGGCGGCAACGATGACCATGCCGGTTGCCGCCGAGAGGCCGCCGATGAAGGCGAGCAGCGCCAGCCCCTCGGCCTGCTCCTTCATGGGGATGGTGAGCACGAAGGTATCCGCGTCGACCAGGCCGGCGGGAAAATGCAGCAGGCCGCTGACCGCGATGGGCAGCACGAAGATGTTGATCACCAGCATATAGAGCGGGAACAGCCAGACCGCGCGAGCCAGGTGGCGCTCGTTCACGTTCTCCACCACGGTGACCTGGAACTGCCGCGGCAGGCAGATGATGGCCGCCATGGAAAGCAGCGTCAGGGTGATCCACTGCAGGTAGCTGCCGCCGGAGTCGATGTAGAAGAGCTGCGATACCGCCGCGTCGGCGGCCGCCCGGTTGAAGAGGTCGGCAAAGCCGTCGTTGACTCCGAAGGTGACGAAAAAGCCGACCGCCAGGAAGGCGATGAGCTTCACCAGGGATTCGAAGGCGACGGCGGCGACCATGCCCTCGTGGTGTTCCGAGGCGTCGATGTGGCGGGTGCCGAAGAGGATCGCGAAGATTGCCATGACCAGCGCGACCCAGAGCGCGGTGTCGGCCAGCAGCGGGACGTTTTCCTGCAGCGGCATGGCGACAAGGGGATACTGTCGCAGCACGTTGAAGGAGGTCGAGACCGCCTTCAGCTGCAGCGAGATGTAAGGAATGATACCGACCACCGCGATGACGGTGACCAGGGCGCCGAGGCTGGTCGACTTGCCGTAGCGCGAGGAGATGAAGTCCGCGATGGAGGTGATGCGGTGCGCCTTGCTGATGCGGATGATCTTGCGGATGACGAACCACCAGAGCAGGAACACCAGCGTCGGCCCGAGGTAGATCGGCAGGAAGTGGATG
>DAIQBR010000071.1:6302-8492 GCA_036781105.1 Kiloniellaceae bacterium | reverse complement strand
CGAACCGTAGAAAGTCCAGGAGGTACAGAAGACGGCGATCGAAAGCGTGTAGATCCAGGGGCTGCGGATGATGCTGCGCCCGGCGTCGGCCCGCTTGTCGGCATAGTAGGCGATGGCGAAAAGCAGGCAGAGGTAGGCGAAAGCAACCGTGAGGATGCCACCGGCGGAGAGCATGGTCAGGGCTCCTCCCGCTCGTTGGGCGCGGCCCCGGGGCCCGGCTCCACGTCCTCTTCCATGGCTTCCGGCAAGGGACCGTGGATGCGCAGCGGCGGCGACTCCTCGTCTTCGATAAGTCCCGAGACGTTGAGCGCGAGCAACGCAATGACGCCGGCCCAGGCGACGAAGATGTAGAGATAGAGCAGCGGGATCCCGAACAGCAGGTCCGGCACGGAGAAGATCGAGAGAACCGGGGGATTGAAGGCCAGCAGCGCCACCACGAAGAGTACCACCGACCATTCGCCGTTGCGGCGCAGGCGCTTCATGGCGGCCCTCTAGCCCGGCGGCAGGCCGAGCAGCGCGCGCGCCCGATCGACCAGATCGCGGGTCGAAAAGGGCTTGGTCACGTAGTCGTCGGCCCCCAGTTCAAGACCCTTGCGGCGGTCCAGTTCGCGACCCTTGGCCGACAGCATCATGATGCGTACGCCATCCAGCCGGCGGTTGGCACGGATCGCCTTGCAGACATCGTAGCCGTCGCGGCGGGGCAGCATCACGTCGAGAACCACAAGATCCGGCACTTCACTTTCCACCAGCTGCAGGGCGGCCGCGCCGTCGTTCGCGACCCTCACGTCAAAGCCCTCCTGCTTCATCAGAAAGCTTAGGGACTCGACGATATTCGGCTCGTCTTCGACGACAAGGACCCGCTGTGACACCCTGCTCCCTCCCGCTTATGTGCCGGCGGCGCAGCTTCTTGGGAAATCCCGCCGCCCGGTCCGCGGTTTCCGGCCCGATCATAACACGAAGAAAGCGCCGGGCGTCCCCCCTTTGAGACGGCGCTAGTCAGGATGTTCAGCCGCCGCCCCGGCGGCGCGGGTCGGACTTGCACCCTCAGGGGAACCCTGGCTGCCCATCAGCTCTTCGGCCAGGGCCTTGGCGCCGGGATGGTCGACCTTGCCGCTGCCCAGCAACGGCAGCTTGTCGATGGTGAAGATCTGACGCGGCACCATCAGTTCGCTGGCGCCCTCGGCCCGCGCGTGGGCCGAGATTTCCTCGCGCGAGGCCTCGCCGCGTTCGGTCAGAAGCACCAGCTGCTCGCCCTTGCGGGCATCGGGCAGCGCGACGACGGCGTGCATCTCCTCCGGCCAGAGCGCACTGACCAGGTTCTCCACCGCGCCGAGGGAAACCATCTCGCCGGCGACCTTGGCGAAGCGCTTGGCGCGACCGAGGATGCGGATGTAGCCGTCCGCGTCGATGTCGACAATGTCGCCGGTGTCGTACCAGCCCTCGAGCGCGCCCGGGTTGTCGAACTTCAGGTAGCCGAGCATCACGTTGGGGCCGGCCACCAGCAGCCGGCCGCCCTCCTCGACGCCGGGCACCGGCTCCAGGCGATGGTCGAGGCCGGGCAGCAGTCGGCCGACGCTGCCGGCCCGGAAATGCATCGGCGAGTTCACCGCGATGACCGGCGCGCACTCGGTGGCGCCGTAGCCTTCCAGGATGCGCAGCCCGAACTTCTCCATCCACTGGCGGCGGGTTTCCTCGCGCACCCGCTCCGCGCCGGCGAAAACATAGCGCAGGGCGTAGAAGTCGTAGGGATGCGCCATCCTGGCGTAGCCGGCGAGGAAGGTATCCGTGCCGAAAAGGATGGTCGCGTTGGTGTCGTAGGCCAGCACCGGCACGATGCGGTAGTGCAGCGGCGATGGATACATGAAGGTCTTCACGCCGGAGAACAGCGGCAGCAGCATGCCGCCGGTAAGGCCGAAGGAGTGAAAGACCGGCAGGGCGTTGAACACGCTGTCGGTCGGATTGAAGTCGATGCGCGCGGCGAGCTGCCGGCAGTTGGCCAGCAGGTTGTCGTGGCTCAGCACCACGCCCTTGGGCTGCCCCTCGGAGCCGGAGGTGAAGAGCACCAGGCCCGGCGAGTTGGGGTCGAGGCGCTTGGTACCGCAGGCGCGGGAATGAATGTTGCCGGCGAAGGGCCGGGACAGCAGCCCGCGCAGCTTCGCCAGGGGTCCGATCTCGCGGCGCAGATCCTCA
>DAIQBR010000071.1:0-6267 GCA_036781105.1 Kiloniellaceae bacterium | reverse complement strand
CCTCCTCCAGCTTGGCCTGCTCTATAAGGCGGCGCGAGGTATAGACGGTCGTGACCTCGGCGGTGCGGCAGGCCGACAGCAGGTTGGCGCTGCCCGCGGTGAAATTCAGCATGGCGGGCACGCGGCCAAAGGCCTGCAGGGCGAAGAAGGAGACGGCGGCCCCCGCGGTGCTCGGCAGCATGAGGCCGACGATCTCGCCCGGCCGGGTCTGCCGCACCATCCTGCGGCCGAGGACCAGGGCGCCGATGACGAGTCGATCATAGCTCAGCGGCTTGCGTTCGATATCCTCCACCGCCGGCTTGCCGCCGCCGTGCAGGGCGCGCGCCTCCAGCAGGGCCTGGAACAGCGTGCGGGGCTCCTGGTGATGGATGCGGAACATCATGTCGGACATGACCTCGTAGAGTGCGTCCCCGGCGAGCTGCCGACGGCGCCGTCCGCGTGCCTCGGCCGGAATCTCGAAGCGGCGCGGCGGCAGCACAGTGATCGTGATCTTGGGAAACAGGCGCAGGCGGAACTTCCCCTTGAGGCGGGAAAAGTGCGTGAACTGCGCCCCGTCGATGCGCACCGGCAGGATCTGCGCGCCGGACTTGTCGGCGATCATGCCGGGCCCCTCGTAGACCTTCATCAGCGCACCGGTGACGGTGATGCGACCCTCCGGGAAGATCACGCAATGCTTCCCCTTGTCGACCTCGCGGATCAGCGCGCGCGTCGCCAGCGGCGAAGTCGGGTTCAAGGGAAAAGCCTCGACCAGCGCGAGGAAGGGCCTCACCCACCAGCGCGTCGCCATGTGGGTGTCGATGGCGAACATCGGCCGCCCCGGCAGGAAGGCGGCCAGCAGCGCGCCGTCCAGGAAGGAGACGTGGTTCACCACGATGACGGCCTTGTCGCCGGCGGCCTTGATGTTGTTACGGCCATGCACCTCGACCCGGTAGAAAAGGCGCAGCAGGCCGGCCAGGAGACCCTTCATGAGTTCGTGAGGCAGCAGCTTGCAGACGTACCAGGCGGCAATCACGTTGGCGGCCGCGATGATCAGGAATACGCCGGTTACCGACATCCCAATCGCGAACAAGGTCGCCGCAACACTCGCGCCGACCACCATGAAGAGCGCGTTCATGACGTTGTTGGCGGCAATGGTGCGGGCACGGTGATCGACTTCCGAGCGCTGCTGCACGATTGCGTAGAGGGGCACGATGTAGAGGCCGCCACAGATCGAGATCAGCAGCAGGTCGGCGAGGATGCGCCAATGATCCGGCACAGCGAGGAAGGCGCCTGCTCCCAGCAATGCATCGCTGCCGACGGCCGGCGGCACGGCGACGCTGGCAAGGTAGAGGTCGATGGAGAAAATCGCCATTCCCAAGGCGCCAAAGGGCACGGTGCGGGCCGAGACTTCGCCCTTCAGCAGGCGATCGCAGCCAATGGAGCCGAGGCCGATGCCGATGGAGAAGACGGTCAGGAACAGCGTCACCACCTGCTCGCCGCTGCCCAGGATTTCCTTGGCGTAGGGCGGGAACAGCAGGATGAAGGTGGCGCCGACCAGCCAGAACCAGGAAATGCCGAGGATCGACAGGAAGATGTCGCGGCGCGCGGCGGCGTGTTTCAGGATCGCGCCGGTCTCGGAGACAAAGTTCCAGTTGACCTCCAGGTCCGGCACGGTAGCCGGCGCCGCGGGGATTCTCAGGCTGACCGCCCAGCCGGCGAGGGCGACGGCGACGATTGCCGAGGAGATAATCGTGATCCCGCCTTCGGAGAGCACCAGCAGGCCGCCGGCAATGGTGCCGAGCAGAATGGCGAGGAAAGTCGCCGCTTCGATCAAAGCGTTGCCGCCGACCAGTTCACCGGCGGCCAGATGCTGCGGCAGGATGCCGTACTTCAGCGGGCCGAAGAACGTCGACTGCGCACCCATCAGGAACAGAACAGCCAGCAGAAAGTCAGTTCGACCCCAGACGAAGCCGGCGGCCGCCAGTGCCATGACGACGATCTCCGCCGCCTTCACCCAGCGGATCATGCGCGCCTTGTCATACTTGTCGGCGAGCTGTCCGGCGGTTGCCGAGAAGAGAAAGAACGGCAGGATAAAAAGGCCCCCTGCCAGCGCAACGAGGACTTCGCCCTCATCTCCGCTGGCCAGGCGGAACAGAATCAGGATCGCCAACGCATTCTTAAAGAGATTGTCGTTGAAGGCGCCCAGAAACTGCGTGACGAAGAGCGGCAGGAAGCGGCGGCTCTTCAGGATGTCCAGCGTGCGGTCCGACATGGTCTTGCATCCAATCCTTCGGGCGGCCTAACGCAGCCGGCCGCTGTCGAGAAACTTCAGGGTGGCGTCGATGGTCTCCGGCGCCGATGCGATTAAGGTATGGATCGCGTTCACGGTCATGCGGTCGCGTGCGCCGGCAAGCTCGGTCTCCATGACGGTCACGATGCCGTCGTTGTTGCCGGTCAGCAGCGGATTGAAGCCGCGCTCGTCGGCGGTGCCGCCGGCGATGACCGCCACCTCGACATCCGCCGGCAGACCCGCGAAGGGTGGCCCTTCGGCAATCTCCACCGCCGAGGACCCGCCGATCCAGGCGTAGGGAGGCAGCGGCTCCAGCGCCACCGCGAGCTCGGATCCCTGGTTCGGCGGCGCCAGCATGACGACGCGGCCAAGGGCGACCTTGTCGCGCCAGGCCCCGTCGCGATCGAGGAGCTCGCGGACGACCAGCCCGCCCAGGCTGTGGGTCACGAAGGAAACGCGGTCGGTGTCTTGCAGCCCGTTCAGCAGGGCTTCGAGCTGGTCGGCATGGCCGGCGATTCCCTTGGTGAGGCTCGGGTAGCTGATCGCCACCGCTTCGTAGCCGGCCACGCGCAGCGCCGCCTCCATGTCCCGGAAGATGAAGGTCGAGCGGCCCATGCCGTGCAGCAGCAGCACCAGGTGGCGGCTTTCGGCCGCCAGAGCCTCTTCCCGCCTGATGCGCTCGAAAGCGGCGGCACAGTCGTCGCCCCGGCCGCGCGCCCGCGTCACCTGGTCACGGTCGAGCAGCCGGCAGCTGCCGAGCAGAACATGGTGTTGCAGGCGCCAGCCGGCGTGAAGCTGCGCGTCCTCCCAGAGCTGCGTGCGGTTCAGTTGCACCGCCAGGGCGGCCAGCGCCAGCAGCGATGCCAGCAGAGCGATCCTGCGACGTGCAGTGCGCGTCATGACTCAATCCTCCTCTGCATTCACGGCGCCGCCCAGCGCCCGCCAGCAGCCCTCGGTGAGTTGTTCTGCAAAGTCGCCGAGCGGCTGCGTGATGCGGCCGTAGGCTTTGAAGACCGCCACCTGCAGGACCATGCCGAGCACCATGGCGGTGGCCACTTCGCTGTCCTGCGGCGGCACCTCGCCGCGCGCAACTGCGCCCTCGATGACCGCCTTCAAGACCTTCACCGGGGTCTGCATGTCGGCCTCGACCCGCTCAAGCTGGCCGTGCTGAACCAGCAGCAGAAAGCGGAACATGTCCGAATCCTGTTCATAGAGACTGCAGAACATGCCGATCATCGCTGCGAGCTTCGCACGCAATCCCCGGCGCGCCGCCTGCAGGGCGTCGAGCCGGGCCGCGAGGTCCAGGTAGTTGCGCGAGAAGAGCTGCCAGATCAGCTCTTCCTTGCTGGGGTAGTGGCGATAGATCGTGCCCTCGGCGATGCCGGCCGCACGGGCGATATCGCCGATGGTCGTGCGGTCGACGCCCTTCTCGGCGAAGAGCGCCAGGGTTGCCTGTTCGATCCTCTCCTGGGTGCGGGCACCGCGGGAAGCTGCGGACCGGGCCATCATGAATTTCCCGAATATGGCAAATGTGAGTGAACGTTCACTCACATATAAGGCCTGTCCGATCCCCACGCAAGAATTTTCGACAGGGGGCGCCGCCCAACGGTCAGAGCCTGCCTGGTCGCGGGAACTGCTCTGATGACGAAGGGTTAACCATTTGGCGCCACGATATCTGGTGGCCTGGGTCCGACTTCTTCTAGAGACTTGCGGACTCAACCAGAAAATGTAAACTTTCTTACATCCAATAAATCTCTGGAATCGCTGGGACTCTAGATTGGAAACCCTGGTCAGCATCATCGGTGGCGTTGCCCTCCTCCTCTGGGGGGTTCGCATGGTGCGCACCGGGGTCACCCGCTCCTTCGGCGCCGAATTGCGGCGGCTGCTGGCGGTTTCCGCGAGAAACCGGCTGACGGCCTTCTTCTCCGGCCTCGCCGTCACCGGCGCGCTGCAGAGCGGCACCGCCACGGCGCTGATCATCACCTCCTTCGCCGCCCAGGGGCTGGTCACCGGGGCAGCGGCCCTCGCCATCATCCTCGGCGCCGATGTCGGCACCACGCTGGTGGTCCAGGTGCTCTCCTTCGGGCTCAACTGGCTCTCACCGCTGTTGATCGCGGCCGGCGTCTTCGGCTTCCTTGCCTCCCGGCGCAGCCGCCACAAGAACCTCTCGCGCATCACCCTCGGCCTCGGCCTGATGCTGCTGGCGCTGCACCTCATCGCCGGGGCTTCGGCGCCGCTGCGGGACTCCCAGGTCTTCACCGTGCTGCTGGAGCCGCTCGGCCGTGAGCCGCTTCTGGCCGTGCTGGTCGGCGCCGGCCTCACCTGGGCGGCCCACTCCAGCGTCGCCATCGTGCTGCTGATCATGTCGTTGGCGGCCTCCGGCGTGTTCGCCGCACCGCTCGCCCTGGCCCTGGTGCTCGGCGCCAACCTCGGGGCCGCAATCACGCCGGTCGGCATCACCTGGGGCTCGTCGGCCGCCGCGCGCCGGCCGCCGCTCGGCAACCTGATGATCCGCGCCGCCGGCGTTCTGGCCGTGCTGCCGGTGTTGCACTGGCTGCTGCCCTACATGGAACTGCTGGGCGCGGCGCCGGAGCGCATGGTCGCCAACTTCCACACCCTGTTCAATCTGGCCATCGCCTGCCTGTTCCTGCCTTTCGTGCATCAGATCCTGGCTCTGGTCAGCCGCCTGCTGCCCGACGAAGTCGTCGCCGACGACCCCGGCCAGCCCAGGTATCTGGACAACGGCACCCTGGACACGCCCGCCGTGGCCCTGACCTGCGCCACGCGCGAAGCGCTGCGCATGGGCGACGAAGTGAAGGTCATGCTGCAGGCCGCCGGCAAGGTGCTGAGCAGCGACGACGAGACTCTGAAGAAGGAGACCGAGGCGGCCGACGATACGGTCGACCGGCTGCACGAAGCCATCAAGCTCTACCTGACCAAGCTGAACAATGAAGAGCTGGACAGCCAGGAGAGCGCACGCTGCGTCGAAATCCTGAACTTCACCACCAATCTCGAGCACATAGGCGACATCATCGACAAGAACCTGATGGAGCTGGCCAGCAAGAAGATCAAGAACCACACGGCCTTTTCCAATGCCGGCATGGCCGAGCTCGAGGCCTTCCACGCACGTATCGTCACCAACCTCGACCTGGCACTGAATGTCTTCGCCTCCGGCGATATCGAACTGGCCCGCCAGCTGCTGCGGCAGAAGGCGCAGGTGCGGGAATTGGAGCGCCGCTACATAGAGAGCCACTACGAGCGCATCACCGCGCGCCAGCCGGAGTCCATGGTTTCTTCATCGCTGCACCTCGACGTGCTGCGCGACCTGAAGCGCATCAACAGCCACCTGACATCAGCCGCCTATTCGATCCTCGAACGCGCAGGCGAGTTGTCGGAAAGCCGGCTGCGTGAACACATCAAAGTCATTCCAGGGCAGAGCATTGCAAGCCCCGACATCTCATAGCACGGGACCCGCCTGCCCATGAGCGACGCCCTCCAAAGGCTCTACGCCCAGGTCACTCTGGAACGCGGAGAGAACCCCAAGGCCTCGCGGACCGCGAAGCTCTTCGCCGATGGCCGCACCAAGATCGCCAAGAAGCTGGTCGAAGAAGCCTCCGAAGTTTCGCTCGAATGCGTCACGAACAACCGTGACGAGGTCATTCACGAGTCCGTCGACCTGCTTTACAACTGGATCGTCCTGCTGTCCGAGATGGGCATCCGTCCCGCCGAGATCTGGCACGAGATGGAGCGCCGCGAGGCCGAGTACGGTATCGCTGGCAAGCTGCCGAAGTCGGAGAACGGAAACGGGAACGGAAACGGCCAGGGCTGCAACGGCAAGAAGAAGACCGGCACCCAGTCATGACTCTGATCGGCAGTCCGGGCGCAGGCGGCAACATCTCCAACACGCGAGACGGCATTACCTCCCGCCACGAGCGCATTCTAAGCCTGTTGGAGAGCCGCGGTTTCCAGTCGGTCGGCAGCCTCGCGAAGTCCTTCGA
>DAIQBR010000070.1:7463-12168 GCA_036781105.1 Kiloniellaceae bacterium | reverse complement strand
GGTATAGGAGTGGATCGTGGTCATGAAGCCGTGCTTGATGCCGACGGTCTTGTCCAAAATCCAGGCCACCGGCACCAGGCAGTTGGTGGTGCAGGAGGCGTTCGAGATGATTTTGTGGCTCTTCTTCAGCTTCTTGTGGTTCACGCCGTAGACCACGGTGATGTCGGCGCCCGAAGCGGGGGCCGAAACCAGCACCTTCTTGGCGCCGGCTTCCAGGTGCTTTCCGGCGGCCTCCTTGCTGGTGAAGATGCCGGTGCATTCCAGCACGATGTCGACGCCCAGCTTGTCCCAGGGCAGCTTGGCGGGATCGCGCTCGGACAGCACCTTCACTTTCTTGCCGTCGACCTTGATGCCGTCCTTCACGGCCTCGATCTTGCCGGGGTAGGTGCCGTGCACGGAGTCGTACTTCAGCAGATGCGCGTTCGCCTCCGGCGTGCCGAGATCGTTGATCGCGACGAACTCGATATCCTTGCGCTTGGCTTCCATGGCGGCGCGGAAGACCAGCCGACCGATGCGGCCGAAGCCGTTGATACCAACACGAACTGCCATGTTTTCAGTCTCCGTTCCTAACAAGCCGGCCGCTGGTGTTTTCCCCGCGGCCGGCGGTTCCCCAACTTTCTTTGTTTGCGGACCTCAGGCCGCGTAGCTGCCCTTGGCGGCGGCGGCGTTGTCCTTGGCGCGCTTCAGGAAGGCCGCCTGGCCCTTGTCGAGGTTCGCGGCCTTGCCGGCCCAGGCCTGCAGCGGTGCGGCCTGCAGCGCGCGCCCGTAGGAGAAGCTGAGCTTCCAGGGCAGCGTGCCGGGCAGCCTGTTCATCGCGTCGAGATGCCGGGTGGCAAGCTCGTCGCTCTGGCCGCCGGAGAGGAAGACGATGCCGGGCACGGCGGCCGGCACGGTGCGCTTCAGGCAGCGCAGGGTCCGCTCGGCGACCTCCTGCACGTCGGCCTGCTGCGGGCAGTCCTGGCCGGAGATCACCATGTTCGGCTTCAGCAGCGTGCCCTCGAGCCAGACGTTCTGCAGGGCCAGTTCGTTGTAGACGCTGCGCAGCACCTCTTCGGTCACTTCCTCGCAGACATCGATGTCGTGATCGCCGTCCATCAGCACCTCGGGCTCGACGATCGGCACCAGGCCCGCCTCCTGCGCCAGCGCGGCGTAGCGGGCCAGGGCGTGGGCGTTGGCGGTGACGCAGCCGGGGCTCGGCATGGCATCGCCGATGCGGTAGACGCCGCGCCACTTGGTGAAGCGGGCGCCGAGGTCGGCGTACTCCTCCAGACGCGCGCGCAGGCCGTCGAGTCCTTCGGTGACCGTCTCCTCGGGGTGGCCGGCCAGCGGCTTGGCGCCCATGTCGACCTTGATGCCGGGGATCATGCCGGCCTGCTTCAGCTTCTTCACCAGCGGTGTGCCGTCGGCGGCCTTCTGGCGGATGGTCTCGTCGAAGAGGATGACGCCGGAGATGTACTTGCCGGCTTCCGGCGTGGTGAACAGCATGTTGCGGTAGTCGCGCCGGTTCTCCTCGGTCGAGGGAACCTTGATGCTGTCGAAACGCTTCTTGATGGTCGAGGAGCTCTCGTCCGCGGCGAGGATTCCCTTGCCGTCGGCGACAAGAGCTTTAGCGGTATCCGCAAGCGCAGATGAACTCATTGCTGGGCCTCCAGTAGCATGCCTTCTTCAGATGCAGGGCATATGTAAAAATGTCGCCGCAGCGTGGGCGCGGTCAAATTCGTGTCTTGACCGCCTCGACCACTGCCTCTGCGGTAATGCCGAATTTCTTGTAAAGTTCCTTGGCCGGTGCCGAGGCACCGAAGCCGCGCATGCCGATGAAACCGCCGCCCGCTTCGATCCAGCGGTCCCAGCCGAAGGCCACACCCGCCTCGATGGCGATGTGCAGCGTGCCGGGGCCGAGCACCTCGTCGCGGTAGTGCGGCGGCTGCTGCTCGAAGAGTTCCCAGCAGGGCATGGAGACCACCGCGGCGGAGATGTTCTGCTCGCGCAGCAACTGTTGTGCTTCCATGGCGATCTGCACTTCGGAGCCGGAGGCGATCAGCGTGACCTGCCGCTCGCTGTCCGCCGGCGCCATGATGTAGGCGCCGTAGGCGGAGAGGTTCTCGTTGCACTCGCGGCGCAGGGTCGGCAGGCCCTGACGGGTCAGTGCCAGCACCGAGGGGTTCTTCTCCGCCAGCAGTGCGAGTTCCCAGCACTCGGCCGTCTCGATGGTATCGGCCGGGCGGAACACCAGCATGTCGGGGATGGCGCGCAAGGCGGCCAGATGCTCGACCGGCTGGTGCGTCGGGCCGTCCTCGCCGAGGCCGATGGAATCGTGGGTCATCACGTAGACGACCCGCTGGCCCATCAGCGCCGAGAGGCGCATCGAGGGACGGCAGTAATCGGTGAACACCAGGAAGGTGCCGCCGTAGGGGATCACACCGCCGTGCAGGGCGAGGCCGTTCATCGCCGCCGCCATGCCGTGCTCGCGCACGCCGTAGTGGATGTAGCTGCCGGCGAAGTCGCCGGGCTTCACGACGCCCTGCGCCTTGGCCTTGGTATTGTTGGAGCCGGTGAGGTCGGCCGAGCCGCCGATCATCGCGGGGATTGCCGCGGTCAGCACCTCCAGCACCTGCTGGGAGGAGACGCGGGTCGCCACCGTGGGCGCCTCGTCGGAGATTTTCTGCTTGAACGCGGCCAGGGCGTCCTGCCAGCCCTCGGGCAGCTTGCCGGCCATCTGTGCCTCGAAGACGGTACGCTTGGCGTCGCCGGCGAGGCGGTCCCGCCAGGCCTTGTGCGCGCCGGCCGAGCGCTTGCCGGCGGCACGCCAGGCCTCCAGCACCGGCGCCGGGATCTCGAAGGGCGCGTGCGGCCAGCCCAGGGTATTGCGCGCGGCGGCGATCTCGTCGTCGCCCAGCGGGGCGCCGTGGGTGGCGGCGGTGCCCTGCTTGTTCGGGGCGCCGAAGCCGATGGTGGTCTTGCAGGCGATGAGGCTCGGCCGGGCGGTCTTGCGGGCGGCCGCGATGGCGGCGGCCACCGCGTCGGGATCGTGGCCGTCGACGCGCGTGGCCTCCCAGCCCGAGGCCTGGAAGCGCTGCAACTGGTCGTCGGACACGGTGAGGTCGGTGCCGCCGTCGATCGAGATCGAATTGTCGTCGAAGAGGACGATGAGCTTGCCGAGACCCAGGTGGCCGGCCAGCGAGATCGCCTCGTGGCTGATGCCCTCCATGAGGCAGCCGTCGCCGGCGATGACATAGGTGAAGTGGTCGACCAGGGCGTCGCCGAATCGCGCGTTCAGCAGGCGCTCGGCCAGCGCCATGCCGACGGCGTTGCCGAGCCCCTGGCCGAGCGGCCCGGTGGTGGTCTCGATGCCGGCGGCGTGGCCGTATTCCGGGTGGCCCGCGGTGCGGCTGCCGAGCTGGCGGAAGTTCTTCAACTCCTCCAGCGTCATATCTTCGTAGCCGGTCAGGTGGAGCAGCGCGTAGAGCAGCATGGAACCGTGGCCGGCGGAGAGCACGAAGCGGTCGCGGTCGGCCCAGCCGGGATCCTGCGGGTCGAACTTCAGGAAGCGCGAGAACAGCACGGTGGCGACGTCGGCCATGCCCATCGGCATGCCCGGATGGCCGGAATTGGCCTTCTGGACCGCATCCATGGCGAGTGCGCGGATCGCATTGGCCATGTCGCGGTGATTGTCGGGGGTCACTAAGCTGTCCTGCGCCGTAGGCGACGTGGCAACGTCCATCGAGAAGGTCCACCTGATGGGGGAAAGGGGAAACGGCGGTGCCAGCCGATTGGGCGGCACCATGCCGCCGCGTCCGGCGAAGGTCAACCGGCATATGGCGCAGTTTTGCAGGATTTTGACGCAGTCCCGGCCGGTGCGCGCCGGGGCCAATTTGGCGCGGCTGTCAAAGGGGGTGGATTCGGGTGCGCGGTTGACCGGTCACGAAGGCGATGCCTATGCTTTTGTGCCCACTCCGCCGACGGCGACTCGAGCCTTTCGGGCAGCGCTGTGCCGCGGAGACGACCAAGCGAACGGAATCCGCATGCCTCGACTGGAAGATGCCAGCCACAGACTGCAGGTGGCGATCGACCGCCTGGAACAGGTGGTCACGGCACGTGCCGCCCAACCTGGCTCCCAGGGCAAGGGGGGTGGCGACGACCCGGCGCTGCGCGACGCGCTGGACGCGGCGCGGCGCGAGAACGCCCAGCTGCAGCAGCTTGCCGGCACGGTGTCCCGGCGCCTGGACGCCACCATCGGCCGCCTGCGCAAGCTGGTCGGCTAGAGCCAAGAGACCTCAGAACAACAGGACCGGCGGCATGTCGCAGATCATTTCCCTTACCGTGCACGGCCGCAGCTATCAGGTGACCTGCGACGAGGGGCAGGAAAGCCACCTGATGAAGCTGGCCCAGCACATCGACCGCAAGATGGCCGAGCTGGAGACCAGCGTCGGCCAGGTCGGCGAGCAGCGGCTGCTGTTCATGACCTGCCTGCTGATCGCCGACGAGCTGTTCGACGCCCAGCGCCAGGTCGACGGCCTCAAGGCCGGGCGCAGCGCCGCGGCGGGCGGGGGCGCTGCCGCCGCCGGCGCGGGGCCGGCCGAGGAGCAGGCGACCCGGGCGCTGGATGCCTGCGCCCAGCGCATCGAGGCTATTGCCGCCCGGCTCCAGGGTGCTTAGATAGACGGGATCGAATAGCGCTTGGCGGCGCTGCTGGGTGCGTCAGGTA
>DAIQBR010000070.1:3882-7411 GCA_036781105.1 Kiloniellaceae bacterium | reverse complement strand
GGCCTCGGTATATGGCGCCCACCTGTCTAGGCAGGCCACAGAGGATTCATGTTGCCAACGGCCTTCGCGGCGCCGCCTCGTTGCTTCTCTCCCCAATATTCCGAGTTTTTCCGTGCCGTCCGATCCCGCCGCCGCCGACGTTCAGGACGCCAAGCGGCGCCTGCGCGCGGCAGCCCGGGCGGCGCGCGCCGCCGCTGCGGCGGCCGACCGTGACGCCGGTTCCGGGGCCGGCGAAACCCTGCGCGACGCAGCCCTGGCGGCGCTGGAGGCCCGGTTGCGGGCAGCCGACACGGTGGTCTCGGCCTACTGGCCGATGGGCGACGAGATCGACCCGCGCCCGCTGATGGGGGCGCTTGCCGAACGGGGCCACCGACTGGCGCTGCCGGCGATCCTTGCCGCCGGCCAGCCGCTCGATTTCCGCGCCTGGCGGCCCGGCGATCCCCTGGTGCCCGCCGGCTTCGGCACCCGGGAGCCGCCGGTAGAGGCGCCTTCGGTCACCCCCGGCCTGCTGCTGATCCCGCTGCTGGCCTTCGATGCGGCGGGCTACCGCCTCGGCTACGGCGGCGGCTTTTACGACCGCAGCCTTGCCCTTCTGCGCCGGACGGGCGATATCCTGGCCGTGGGCCTGGCCTATGCCGCCCAGCAGGTGGCGGCGGTCCCCCGCGAGTCCACCGATCAGCCTCTCGACCTGGTGGTGACCGAGGGCGGCACAGTCGTCCCGGACCGGCACGCCGGACAGGTATAAAGGAAGGAAGACCACAGCCTATGCGACTGCTGTTCTGCGGCGACATCGTCGGCCGGCCGGGACGCGACGCCGTGGCCGCCCATCTGCCCGGCCTGCGCCAGCGCCTCGACCTCGACTTCGTGGTCATCAACGGGGAGAACGCCGCTTCCGGCTTCGGCATCACCGACAAGATCTGCCGCCAGCTCTTCGAGGCCGGCGCCGACGTGATCACCGGCGGCAACCATTCCTGGGACCAGCGCGACGTGATGTCCTACATCGACGGCGAGCCGCGCCTGCTGCGCCCGCACAACTTCCCGGCCGGCACGCCCGGGCGCGGCACCGGCGTCTTCGAGGCGCGGCGGGGCAAGAAGGTGCTGGTGCTGAATGTGATGGGGCAGCTCTTCATGGAGGACCTCGACGATCCCTTCGCCTGCATCGCCGAGCAGCTCGCCCGCCACCGCCTGGGCGCCACGGTGGATGCCGTGCTGCTGGATTTCCATGCCGAGGCGACCTCGGAGAAGATGGCCGCCGGGCACTACGTCGACGGCAGGGTCTCGCTCTTCGTCGGCACCCATACCCACGTGCCGACCGCCGACACCATGATCCTGCCGGGCGGGACGGCCTACCAGAGCGATGCCGGCATGTGCGGCGACTACGATTCGGTGATCGGCATGGACAAGACCGTGCCGATCGAGCGCTTCGTGAAGAAGATCCGCGGCGACCGGCTGTCGGTGGCCGGCGGCGAGGGAACGCTGTGCGGGGTTTTCGTGGAAACCGACGACGCCAGCGGGTTGGCCCGCCGGGTGGCGCCGGTCAGGGTCGGCGGCAGGCTGGCGGAAACCGTGCCGGAACCGGCCTGACGGCCAATATAGACAGTCGGGATTTAGTTGGGGCGCTTGCCGGCGGAGACGGCGAGGAAGCGCTCGACCTCCGACTGCAGGATCTCCGTCTGCTGGCTGGTCTCCTCGGCCAGGCGGCGGGTTTCGGCCAGGGCGGCCGGGCCGGAAACCGCGGCCAGCAGCGCATCCATGGCGTCGAGCGCGGTGCTCGCGGCGAATTCCTCGACCAGGTCTGCGGCCTGGTCCAGGCGGCGGGCGACCTCGGCGGCGTCGCTGGAGACGTCGTCGGTGATGGCCAGGTCGATGATGTTCAGGGGCCGCGGCATCGGGCTCAATCCTTCACAAAAAGATCAGCGAACCCTGAGTTTGGCGTGACGGCCTTAAGATGGTGTTAACCGGGGCCGGCGCATTTCTCTCGCCGCACCAGTAGTGCTCCGGTCCAAGCCTCAGTAGACGTCAAAGTAATGGTCTTCAATAAATGCCGGGAATTCTTGATCGAGGGCTTTAGATCGGCCTCTCGACCTGCTAGAAGCCGCCCTAATGTCGCCATATTGGGAGATTATGCGTTGCGCCCAGTATGCCCCGCTTTCGCTCAATATATGGTAGACTGAGCAACTTACGTTCCACAATGTAGGATCAGGATCGTCGAGTCATGGCGGGCCATTCACAATTCAAGAACATCATGTACCGCAAGGGCGCGCAGGATAAAAAGCGCGCCAAGCAGTTCGCGCGGCTGACCCGGGAGATCCTGGTCGCCGCCAAGTCGGGCCTGCCGGAGCCGGACAAGAACCCGGCCCTGCGCGGCGCCATCCAGGCGGCCCGGGCGGCCAATATGCCGAAGGACAACATCGAGCGCGCCATCAAGCGCGCGGCCGGCGGCGAGGACGACACCAACTACGAGGAAGTGCGCTACGAGGGCTACGGCCCCGGCGGCGTCGCGGTGATCGTCGAGGCGCTGACCGATAACCGCAACCGCACCGCCGGCGAGGTGCGCTCCGCCTTCAGCAAGCACGGCGGCACCCTGGGGGAGACCAACTCGGTCTCTTTCATGTTCGACCGCATGGGAGTCATCGTCTACCCGGCCAAGGTGGCCTCGGCGGAGGCGGTCTTCGAGGCGGCGGTCGAGGCCGGCGCCAGCAACGTGGACAGCTCTGCAGAACAGCACGAGGTGACCTGCGATCCGGACGATTTCTCCGGCGTGCGCGATGCGCTCACCGAGCGCTTCGGCGATCCGGAGTCGGCGGAACTGACCTGGCGGCCGCAGACCTCCGTGGCGATCGACGACGAGAAGGCGCAGACCATGCTGAAGCTGCTGGACGCGCTGGACGAGAGCGACGACGTGCAGCGCGTCTCGGCGAATTTCGAAATCAGCGACGATGCGCTGGCGCGGCTGACGGCCTGAGTGCCGGGGCCGCGTGACGGCTGAGCCGTCGGCGCTGCGTCCGGCGAAGGGTCGGCCGCGCAAGTGATTGGGGACCGAAGCGACGGTAATGCGAGTACTTGGGCTTGATCCGGGATTGCGCCAGACCGGTTGGGGCGTGATCGATGCCGAGGGTAACCACCTGAAGCACGTCGCCAACGGTATTGTCGTCTCCGACGCCAAGGCGGAGCTCGCCGAGCGCCTGCTGCAGCTCCACCACGGCCTCGCCGAGGTGGTCGCGCTGCATCGCCCCGAGGCCGCGGCGGTGGAGCAGACCCTGGCCAACAAGAACCCCTCTTCGACCCTGAAGCTCGGCATGGCGCGCGGCATCGCGCTGCTGACCCCGGCGCTGAGCGGCATCGCGGTGGCCGAGTACCTGCCGATGATCGTGAAGAAGGCGGTGGTCGGCACCGGCCACGCCGACAAGGACCAGGTCGCCATGATGGTGGCCCGCCTGCTGCCGGGCTGTCAGATCGCCGCGGCCGACGCCGCCGACGCGCTGGCCGTCGCCATCTGCCACGCCCACAACCTGGCCACCGCCCGGCA
>DAIQBR010000070.1:0-3842 GCA_036781105.1 Kiloniellaceae bacterium | reverse complement strand
CAGTGGGCGGCCGGAGTGGAAGACCCGCTGGCCGCTGCCGCGGCGCGGTCCTCGCGCACCGCTCCGAAGGCTGTGGGGGGGGGCCGCGCGTGATCGGCAAGCTGACCGGCCTGGTCGATTCCAGCGGCGACGACTGGGTGATCCTCGACGTCGGCGGGGTCGGCTACATCGTGTTCTGCTCCGGGCGCACGCTCGGCCTGCTGCCGCCGGCCGGCGGCGGCGCCACGCTGTGGATCGAGACCCACGTGCGCGAGGACCACATCCACCTCTACGGCTTCGCCGACCCGGCCGAGCACGACTGGTTCAAGCTGCTGCAGAGCGTGCAGGGCGTCGGCGCCAAGATGGCGCTGGCGGTGCTCACCGTGCTGCCGCCGCACGACTTGGTGCGCGCCATCGCGGCGCAGGACAAGGCGACCATCGCGCGCGCCCACGGCGTCGGTCAGAAGCTCGCCGGGCGCATCGCCAGCGAACTGAAGGACAAGGCCGGCGGCATGGCGCTGGGGCCGGTCGCGGTGGCCAACGGCGGCGCCGGCGGCGAGATCTCCGAGGACGCGGTCTCCGCGCTGGTGAATCTCGGCTACCGCCGCGCGGAGGCCTTCGCCGCTGTCGCCAAGGCGAGCGGTGACCTGGGCCGCGGCGCCAGCGTCGAATCGCTCATCAAGGCCGGCCTCAAGGAGCTCGCGTCATGAGCGACGGCAGGGCGGGAGATCGTGTCGTGGCAGCGGATTTCAGCGCGGAAGACAGCGCGGAGATCAGCCTCAGGCCGTCGCACCTCGACGACTTCATCGGCCAGCGCGCGGTGCGCGAGAACCTGCGGGTCTTCGTCGAGGCGGCGCGCGGGCGCGGCGAGGCGCTGGACCACGTGCTGTTCTTCGGCCCGCCGGGATTGGGCAAGACCACCCTGGCGCAGATCGTCGCCCGCGAAATGGGCGTCGGCTTCCGCGCCACCTCCGGGCCGGTCATCGCCCGCGCCGGCGACCTGGCGGCGATCCTGACCAACCTGCAGCCCCACGACGTGCTGTTCATCGACGAGATCCACCGCCTCTCACCGGCGGTGGAAGAGGTGCTCTACCCGGCGATGGAGGACTTCCACCTCGACCTCATCATCGGCGAGGGGCCGGCGGCGCGCTCGGTGCGCATCGACCTGCCGCCCTTCACCCTGGTCGGCGCGACGACGCGCTCGGGCCTCATCACGACGCCGCTCAGGGAACGTTTCGGCATCCCTCTGCGTCTCCAGTTCTATGAGCCGGACGAACTGGAACTCATCGTCAGCCGCGGCGCACGCGTGCTCGGCATGAGCCTCACCACCGACGGCGCGGCGGAGATCGCGCGGCGCTCGCGCGGCACGCCGCGTGTGGCGGGGCGCCTGCTGCGCGACTTCGCTGCCGTGGCCGGCGTCGAAACCATCGCGGCGGTACAGGCCGACAGCGCGCTGAAGCGCATGGACGTCGACGAGCGCGGCCTGGACGCCATGGACCGCAAGTACATGCGTTGCATGGCCGACAACTACGGCGGAGGCCCGGTCGGCGTGGAGACCATGGCCGCGGCGCTTTCCGAGCAGCGCGACGTGCTGGAGGAAGTGATCGAGCCCTATCTGATCCAGCAGGGCCTGGTGCAGCGCACGCCGCGCGGGCGGGTGCTGACGCGCGGCGGCTTCGGCTACCTCGGCCTCGACGTGCCGCGCGGCTACGAGCAGTTCGACCTGCTGGGCGAGGACACGGCAAACGGGGAGGGCGGCAAGTGAACGGCCTGCCTGTGCAATCTCTCTCCGGCCGGATCGCCGGCGGCGAGCATCGCCTGCCGCTGCGCATCTACTACGAGGACACCGACGCCGGCGGCATCGTCTACTACGCGCGCTACCTGCAGTTCGCCGAGCGGGCGCGCACCGAGATCCTGCGTCTTGCCGGCATCGAGCAGACCGCTCTGCGCGAGGCGCACGACGTGGTCTTCGCGGTGCGGCGCTGTGAGATCGACTACCGCCTGCCGGCGCGGCTCGACGACCTCGTCGAGGTGCGCTCGCGGCTGACCGCCTTGCGGGGCGCCAAGCTGACCGCGGTCCAGAGCATCTGGCGTGCCGGCGAGGAACTGGTGCGCCTCGTCGTCGAGGTCGCCTCGGTACGTGCCAATGGCCGCCCGACCCGTATCCCGGCGCCGGTCCGCGCCGCCCTCGAACCCTTCGTACAGCCTTTGAATCAGGGGTAACCCATGGAACAGGACGCCGTTAATTCTCCAGGTGCCGTCAACCAGATGGTGCTCGACGGGTCGGTCGACCCGACCATGTCGGTCTGGGGACTCTTTCTGGAAGCGGACATCGTCGTGCAGATCGTCATGGTGCTGCTGCTGATGGCGTCCTTCTGGTGCTGGGCGATCATCTTCGAGAAGGTGCTGCGCCTGCGCCGACTGCGCGAGCGCGCCGGCCAGTTCGAGGAAGCCTTCTGGTCCGGCGGCTCGCTGGACGACCTCTACGACCGTCTCGACAACCGGCCGCCGGATCCCATGGCCTCGATCTTCGTCTCGGCGATGCGCGAATGGCGCCGCTCGGCGGCCCGCGGCGTCGCCGCCTCGGCGGAGGTCAAGTCGGGCCTGCAGGCACGCATCGAGCGCGTCATGGAGATCGCCATGGGCCGCGAGATGGACCGCCTGGAGCGTCACATGACCTTCCTCGCCTCGGTCGGCTCGGCGGCGCCCTTCATCGGCCTGTTCGGCACCGTCTGGGGCATCATGAACGCCTTCACCTCGATCGCCGCGGCGAAGAACACCAGCCTCGCAGTGGTGGCGCCGGGTATTGCCGAGGCGCTGTTCGCGACCGCGCTGGGCCTGGTCGCCGCGATCCCCGCGGTGATCGGCTACAACAAGCTGTCCAACGACCTCGGCCGTTACGCCGGGCGGCTGGAGGCCTTCTCCGGCGAGTTCGGCGCCATCCTGTCGCGCAAGCTGGACGAGAAGGGCTGAGCCCATGGCCGCAACCCTGATGTCTTCCGGCCGCCGCGGCGGCCGCGGCGCCAGCCGGCGCTATCGTCCGCTCAGCGAGATCAACGTCACGCCCTTCGTCGACGTCATGCTGGTGCTGCTCATCGTTTTCATGGTGACCGCGCCGCTGCTGACGGTCGGCGTCCCCGTCGACCTGCCGAAGACCCAGGCCCAGTCGATCGCCGACCCCGACGAGCCGCTGGTCATCTCGGTGAATGCCGAGGGCCAGATCTTCCTGCAGGATTCCGAGGTCGAACTCGGCCAGCTGGTGCCCCGGCTGCACGCCATCACCGAGAGCAAGCCGGACACCCGCATCTTCGTGCGCGGCGACAAGGCGATCGACTACGGCCGCATCATGCAGGTCATGGGCACGGTGAACGTCGCCGGCTTCAAGCGCGTCGCGCTGATCGCCGAGCTGCCGAAGGGTGGCGAGGCGGTGCCGGCCGAGGCCGAAAAGCCGGCCGCCCAGAACTGACGCCGGCCCGGCACAGAACCGAACCAGAGGACGAGAGACCGCAGCGCCACCATGGGTAAGGGATCCATCCTTTCCGCGCTTCTGCACCTGGGCGTTATCGCCGCCCTGGTGTTCGGGCTGCCCGCGCTGCGCAACCCGGAGCCCGACTTCCAGTCGGTGCCGGTGGAACTGGTGATGCTGCCGGAGGAGAACACCGACGCGCCGGTGCCCGAGCCGGAGCCGGAACCCGAGCCGGTGGTGAACCAGGCCCCCGAGGAGGCGCCGGAGCCGGAGCCGGAGGTTGCCGAGGCGCCGCGGCCCGACCCGGCCCCGCCGCCGCCGCCCGAGCCGGAGCCGCAGCCGGAACCCGAGCCGGAGCCCGAGCCGGAGCCCGAGCCCGAACCGCAGCCCGAGCCCG
>DAIQBR010000069.1:6162-12271 GCA_036781105.1 Kiloniellaceae bacterium | reverse complement strand
CCGACTTGATGGTGGGCCCCGGCTGCGGGAGTTTCACCACCGGCGCGTTGGGGTCGTCCATCTCCAGGTCCGGATAGCGCGAGCAGAACCAGATGAGGCCGATGTAAATGACCAAAACGAGCACGGCCACGGCGTAGGGTGTTGCTCCGCCGAGCGCGCTGCGCAGGAGGTCGATCAGAAAGAAGGCCCCGAAGGAGACGATCACGAGATTGACCAGCACAATCATCCCGACCGAAATCGCGTATTTGCGGACATCACCCTGTGCCGTGCGCACAAAGCCGAAGTACAGGCCAAGCTGCGCCAGAATGGCCAGCACCACGAATCCGAGCCGCGCGGTACTCGTTTGCAACATCAGCCACAGGTCGGCGATCGCGTATAGCCCTGCGGCGAGGCCGGCCAGGATGACGAGAGTCGCCAGCGGTGACAGCAGCGCCCACTTCCCCGGCTTTTGCTCGGAGGAGCGCGGCAGCATCGGCATGTTCTGCTTCACCGCCTCAAGATGGACGATATAGACCAGGGCGATATAGCTGATCAGTGCCGGGACGAAGGCATGACGCACCACGTCGACATAGGGCGTATCGGTGTATTCCACCATCAGGAAGGCGGCGGCGCCCATCACGGGCGGCATGATCTGGCCGTTCACCGAGGACGCAACTTCGACGGCGCCACCCTTTTCCGCCGAGAAGCCGACCCGCTTCATCATCGGGATGGTGAAAGTGCCCGTGGTCACCACGTTGGCGATGGAGGAGCCCGAAATCAGGCCGGTAGAGGCCGAGGCGACCACCGCCGCCTTGGCAGGCCCGCCGCGCAGATGGCCCATCAGCGCGAAGGCCACCTTGATGAAGTAGTTGCCGGCCCCGGCTCCCTCCAGAAGCGCGCCGAACAGCACGAAGAGGAAGACCATATCGGTCGACACGCCGAGCGCGATGCCGAAAACGCCCTCTGTCGAGATCCACTGGTGATAGGCGACCGACTGGAAGGAGGTACCCTTCCACGCCAGGATGCCCGGCGCATAGGGGCCAAGGAAAGTGTAGATCAGGAACACGATGGCAACGACCATCAGCGGCGGACCGAGTGCCCGACGGGTCGCCTCCAGCAACAGCACCATGCCGATGCAGGCGATCACGATGTCCTGCATGATCAGGTTGTTCGGCCGCTGTGAAAGCTCCTGGTTGAAGGCAAAGAGATAGAAGGTCGTACAGGCGGCCACAACGGCGATCACCCAATCCTGAATAGGGATGTAGTGGCGCGGCGAACGGCGCAGCGCCGGATACATGAGATAGCCGAGAAAAATCGCGAAAGTGAGATGGATCGAGCGCGCCTCGTTGGAATTGAAGACGCCGAATCCGAGGGCGTAGGGAATCGGGGAGGCGATCCACACCTGAAAGACGGACCATATGAAGGCCATAGCAGCCAGGAACAGGCCGATGTTCTTGTTGTCCGGAGACCGCCCGCCGGTGTCCACCGAGGCGACGAGATCTTCGAGTTCGTCGCGGGATGCCCCGGATTGGGCTTGGTTCTGGTCGCTCATGGCCATGCTTTCCCCTGTCCCCACTCAGAGAGGCCTGCGCCGCGGCCGGGCCATGGTGTTGCCCGGTGGCAGCCGGTATCGGAAGACCGCCGGTCGCGCAGACAAGAAATGAGGCGGCGCCTTTTCAGGTGCCGCCTCATTCCGGAATCTGACTACATCAGACCCGCTTCTTTGTAGTACTTCACTGCACCGGGATGAAGCGGCGCAGAGAGGTTGTTCTTGATCATGTCTTCTTTGTTCAGATTGGCGAATGCGGGATGCAGGCGACGAAAGCGGTCGAAGTTTTCGAACACGGCCTTCGTGATCTCATAGACCGTCTCATCCGAAGTATTGGTTGAGGAGACGAAGGTCGCACCGACACCGAAGACCGTCACATCCTCGGCCAGCCCGGGGTACATCCCCGCTGGGATGGTCGCGTAGGCATAGTAGGGATTGTTTTCTACCAGCTTATCGATCGTGGGATTCTTCACGGTCGCGAAGGTGACATCGCAGGTCGTCGCCGCTTCCTCGATGGAGCCGGCGGGATGGCCGACGGTAAAGACGAAGGCGTCGATCTTGCCGTCACAAAGCGCTGCCGACTGCTCCGACGACTTCAGCTCGGAAGCCAGTGCGAAGTCGTCCATGGTCCAGCCCATTTCCCTCATCACCACTTCCATGGTGCCGCGCTGACCGGAACCGGGGTTGCCGACATTCACCTTCTTGCCCTTCAGATCGTCGAAGGAGCTGATGTTCGCATCGGCGCGCGCCACGACGGTGAAAGGCTCCGGATGCACCGAGAAGACTGCCCTCAGGTCCTCGAACTTTCCGTCCGGGAACGTATCCGGCGCGGTGCCGTTGTAGGCGTGGTACTGCCAGTCGGACTGTGCGACGCCGAAATCGAGGTCGCCGTTGCGGATGCCGTTGATGTTGTCGACGGAGCCGCCGGTGGTGTGGGTGCACTTGATGCCGTGGTCACCGGTGTTGCGGTTGACCAGACGGCAGACGGCACCGCCTACCTGATAGTAGACGCCGGTCTGCCCGCCGGTGCCGATGGTGACAAAGGTCTCCTGAGCCTGCGCAATAGTGGCGCCGCCTGCCAGCAAGGCGGCAACCGACAGGCCGAGCGCGGCCGATTTGACATCGAAAAATTTCATGGGTCGTTCACTCCCAGTCTTGACGCTGTTGACAAAAATGGCATGACGTCCGCTTTCGCGACGGCATGCCGCTTCCCCCAGACTTCAGGTCATAACTCCGGCCGGGAAACCGCGCCGACGGCCAAGCGCAAGACAGCGCGTGCAGGCAGCCACAACTGGCGGCCCGTCATGCCAAAGAGGCTCGGCGTGCAAAGCAACGCTTGTCAGAACGCAATTCCCTGTACCTTTGGATCGGTGATTGGCTCACCGTTATTTTTCAGCCTATTGAACACTTCTCCCTGACGAAAAGTCCACCCCCGTTATTGTAACGCCACAACTGCGGTGATTAGATCGCCGCAGCGGCGCTCTGTCGCAGCACGGCGGCTGGCCTGCATGAAATTTCTCGGATAGTCTCTGTTGCATATGTTTCAGCAACGCCGAATGCCTGTATTTCTGCGCCTGATCGCCGCTTCGCTCGCGGCCACGGGTCTGCTCGGCCATGGCATTGCCATGCTGTTGGTGGGGCTCTTGGCCTCATCCGTTGCCGCGGAACCGGATGCGCGTTACTTCAGCGAGATATGCACGGCCGAGGGCATCGTCCGCCTGGCCGATCTCGAGTCGCGGAACGCGGACGGCGGCGGCGGGCATCACGGCAATCCGCTGGAAAGCTGTCCGGTCTGTGCCGCTTACGCACAAATCGGCGCCGCAGACTTGCCTGTGGCACTGGCCGCACCCTCCCTGCAATGTTGCGGTGCAACACTGCCGCTTTCCCAGGGCGGCACGCGGCACGCCGCAGCCGCCTCGGACGCGCAGCCGCGGGCACCCCCGGCGGTCGCCTGACTCCCGCCACTCAATCGGCTCCTTATCAAGTTTTTCGCGAGACCGCGGCCGCCTGGCCGCCGGGTCCCGCCTGCAAATGGAACCATCTCCCATGATCTGGACGACATCCCGACTGCCTGCCTACATCGCCGCCTGCTGCGTGGTCCTGCTGATCGCCGGCCTGGCCTACACCAAGGCCTTCGCCCACGATTTCAAAACCGGCGCGCTGACCATCGACCATCCCTGGGCCCGGGCCTCCGCCGGCCCCGTCCGCAACGGCGCGGCCTTTTTCACGGTGCACAATGCCGGCGCCGCGGACAGCCTGCTCGCCGCCTCCGGTGACGTCGCCGAACGCGTCGAACTGCATACCCACCTGATGGAGGGAGATGTCATGAAGATGCGCCGGGTCGACGCCGTCGAGGTGCCGGCGCACGGCATGGCGGCCCTCCAGCCCGGCGGCTTCCACGTCATGCTGATCGGGCTCGCGCGGCCGCTACAGGAGGGTGAGCAATTTCCCCTCACCCTCACCTTCCGCGATGCCGGCGAGGTGACCGTGCAGGTCACCGTGGAGGCCGTCGGCAGCATGGGTCCCAAGGGTGCCGGTCAAGGAACCATGGAGCACGGGACCATGGATCACGGCAGCGGCATGCCGTCGAACTGAGCGGTGTCGAACTGACGGGCTAGCTCTCGCCCGCCATCATGCGGCGCGCGGCGGCGGCGTCGGCCAGCGGGCGGCCGATCGCCCGCGCCGCGGCCGCCCCGGCGGCGACCAGTTCGGCATTGTCGCGGGCCAGTGCGCCCGAGGGCAGGTAGAGGTTGTTCTCGAAGCCGACGCGGGCATGTCCGCCGAAGGTCGCCGCCGCGGTCACGCAGGCGGTTTCCTTGGGCCCGAAGGCGCAGATCGCCCAGGGCAGCTTCGCCGCTTCGGGCCAGGCCTCGATCGCGGTGAGATAGGGCAGCAGGTCGTTGGGCACGGAGCGCTGGCCCGGCGTGTAGCGGCCCAGCACGAACAGCAGGAATGCCGGGCCCGGCGGCACGACACCTGCCGCCTGCAGGCGCGCGAAACGCTCGACGTCCTCCGGTGCGTAGAGGATGTACTGCGGCAGAATACCGGTGGCGACGAGCCAGGCGAGGAACTCGCGCGCCGCGTCTTCGCCGCCCTCCGGCACCAGTTCGCGGATCGCCAGACTGACCGCCTCGGGTTCCAGCTCGCGTACCATCGCCATCTGCTGCTCGGCGCTGTAGATGCCGACCGCCTCGCTGGTGACCTGGATCACCATGCGCTCGCCGACGGCCTCGCGCACCGCCGCGGTGGCCTCGCGGTAGGCGCCGACATCCAGGCTGTGCTTCTGCGCCGCGTCGCGCACGTGCAGGTGGATCATCGCGGCGCCGGCCTCGACAGCGGCGGCAGCCGTGGCGGCGATCTCCGCCGGTGAGATCGGCACCGCCGGATGGTCGGCCTGGGTCTTGCGCGCGCCGTTGGGCGCCACCGCCAGCAGCATCGGCGTCCAGTCGACGCTCTGTCCGCTGCCCACGCTCAGGCTCCGGCTTCGGCGAGCACCGAGTCGACCGCGCGGCCCAGCTTGTCGACGATCTCGTCGAGGTGCGGCTGCTGCACGATGAAGGACGGCGCCAGCAGCACGTGGTCGCCGCGCTTGCCGTCGGCGGTGCCACCGGCCGGGTAGCACACCATGCCTTCCTGCATGGCACGCTGCTTGATCTTCGCGTTGAGCTTCAGCGCCGGGTCGAAAGGCTCCTTGCTGGCGCGGTCGGCGACCAGTTCCAGGCCGATGAAAAGCCCGCGCCCGCGGATGTCGCCGACGTGATGATGGTTGCCGAAGCGCGCTTCCAGCGCCTCGCGCAGGGCAGCCCCCTGGCGCTTCACGTTGTCGAGCAGGTTCTCGCCCTCGATGGTGCGCTGTACGGCGAGCGCCGCGGCGCAGGCGGTGGCGTGGCCGATGTAGGTGAAGCCGTGCTCGAAGGCGCCGGAGCCGGCGGCGATGGTGTCGTAGATGCGCCCGGAGCAAAGCGTCGCGCCGATCGGCTGGTAGCCGCCGCCCAGGCCCTTGGCGCAGGTCAGGATGTCGGGGGCGATGCCTTCCTGATCGCAGGCAAAGAGGCTGCCGGTGCGCCCCATGCCGCACATCACCTCGTCGAGGATCAGCAGCACGCCGTACTGGTCGCAGATCTCGCGGATGCGCTTGAAGTAACCGGCGACCGCCGGCACCGCGCCGAGGGTGGCGCCGACCACCGGCTCGGCGATGAAGGCGGCGACCTTCTGCGGCCCGACCCGCTGGATCTCGGCCTCCAGCGCGTCGGCGGCGCGGCGGCCGTAGGCCTCCTCGCTCTCGTCGTGGCGCTGGTGGCGGTAGGCGTAGCAGGGATCGATATGGCTGGCCGGGCTGAGCAGCGGCTGGTAGGGCGCGCGCCGCGCCGCGTTGCCGCCGACCGAGAGGGCGCCCAGCGTGTTGCCGTGATAGCTCTGCAGCCTTGCGATGAAGTGGCTGCGCTCCGGCTCGCCGTTTTCCAGGTGGAACTGGCGCGCCAGCTTCAGCGCCGTCTCGTTGGCTTCCGAGCCGCCGGAGACGAAGTAGACCCGGGCCAGGCCCTTGGGCGCGCGCTTGATGAGATGCTCGGCGAGCGCCTC
>DAIQBR010000069.1:0-6089 GCA_036781105.1 Kiloniellaceae bacterium | reverse complement strand
CCGGGTGGCCGTGGCCGAGGCAGGACACCGCGGCGCCGCCCGAAGCGTCGATGTAGCGCTTGCCCTCGCTGTCGATGATGTAGGGGCCCTCGCCGCCGACGGCGACGGGGTAGCGGGCCTTGGTATGGCGTGGAAAGACGTAGCTCACGGGTGGGGTCTCGCTGGACTGAGGATGCGGGAGGGGCGGCGCAGGGTCAGTCTAGGCCAGCCCCGCAGCGCCTGTCACGGTGTCCCCGCTCCTTTGCGCCGCCGCATTGTCCTCGTCCCGACGGGCCAGTAGGATGCGCCGGGCCGAAAGAGCGCATCACCAGGGGGACCAGAGGGGCGATGGACCTGAAGCAGCACATCCGCGGGATTCCGGATTTTCCGACGCCGGGCATCCTGTTCTACGACATCTCGCCGCTGCTGGCGCACCCGCAGGCCTGGCAGACCACGGTCGAGCGCCTTGCCGAGATCGTCCACCAGCACGAGCCGGACGTCCTCGCCGGCATCGAATCCCGCGGCTTCCTGGTCGCCGCGCCGCTGGCGCTGAGGCTCAACAAGGGCTTCGTCATGGTGCGCAAGCAGGGCAAGCTGCCGGGCGCCACCCTGCCCTACACCTACGACCTGGAGTACGGCAGCGACACCATCGAGATCCAGGCCGACGCGGTGCGGCCGGGCCAGAAGGTCTTTCTGGTCGACGATCTGCTGGCCACCGGCGGCACGATGAACGCCGCCGCCCAGCTGCTGCGCTCGGCCGGGGCCGAGGTGACCGGGGCGGCCTGCATCATCGAGCTGACCTTTCTCAACGGGCGCGACAATCTGGATATTCCCGTCGAGACCCTCATCGGCTACGACAGCTAGCCGGCGCAATCCCTGA
This sequence comes from Kiloniellaceae bacterium, assembly GCA_036781105.1. Lineage (GTDB taxonomy): Bacteria > Pseudomonadota > Alphaproteobacteria > Kiloniellales > Kiloniellaceae > Pelagibius. The sequence continues at coordinate 5,230 of DAIQBR010000069.1, read as the reverse complement.
AAACCCTGCCTTTTGGGCACTTTTCCGCGGCTTTTTAGGGTCGGTTAACCCTGGTGCGCTAACAATCCCTCGTTGCGCGCAATAGGCGAGCGCGCCCGGCCCGGAGCCGCCCACGCGGCCCCGGCCGGGCGAGCGTCGCCGGCGGGCACTGTTTTGTTGGGTTCTGTTCGGGGTTAGCCGTGGCGATGCCTGTCGAGGCCACCACCTTTTCCTTTGCCGCGGTGATGCTGGTCGCCGCCATGGCGCCGGCCATGCTGGCGGTCATGGCGCTGACCTCGGCACGCCAGTCGGGCGGCTATCCGGCGCTGACCTGGTGGGCCGCCAGCCTGGCGACCGAGGCCCTGCGGCTGGCCGCCCTGGCGCTGGCCTCCGCCTTCGATCCCAGTTGCTTCCTCGCCATCCACGAGGGCGGCCAGGCGATCATCGCCCTGCTGCTGCTGGGCGGCACCCTGCGCTTCCTCGGCTACCGCGACCACCTGCACCTGCTGCTCGGGCTGGTCACCCTGGTCTTTGCCGGCACCGCGACCTGCCTGATCAACCCGGCGGTGCCCCTGCCGGTGATGGTGGCGCTGAACCTCGGCGCCGCCGGCGGGGTCGGCTACGCCGGCATACTGTTCTGGCGCCGCTACCGCGAGGACCGTCACTTCGTCTCGATCCTCTGCGCCGGCACCCTGCTGATCTTCAGCACCTACCTGCTGACCCAGCTGATCCGCCAGCTCTTCGACCCGCGCGTGCCGGCCCTGGACCCCGACGGCGACTGGCGCGTCGTGCTCCACACCGGCCTCGTGCTGTCCTGCATGATCTGCATGATCTTCGCCGCCCTGCATGCCGCGCAGCAGGCCAAGGCCGCCGCCGAGAATCAGGCCGAGCGGCAGTCGCGCCTGATGAACGCCATCGTCGAGAACATCCCCGTCGGCGTCTGCCTGTTCGACAACGATCTGAAGCTGGTCGCCTACAACAGCGAGTTCAGCAAGCTGCTGGGCGTTCCGCTCGAGCTGCTGGAGGGCGGCGCCAGTTTCCAGGACCTCGTGCGCTACAACGCGGCGCGCGGCGAGTACGGCCCCGGCGAGGTCGAGGCGCAGGTGGCGCGGCGCACGGAAGTGCTGATGACCAACCTGCAGGACCGCATGGAACGGGTGCGCCCCGACGGCACCGTGCTGGAGAACCGCAACCGGCGGCTGCCCAACGGCGGCTACGTCATGGTCTATGCCGACATCACCGAGACCAAGCGCATCGAGGCGGCCCTGCGCGAGAGCGAGCAACGCTATGCCCTGGCGCTCAGCGGCGCCAACGAAGGCATCTGGGAGTGGGGCGACGATGTCGACGGCGTCTACATGTCGCGCCGCCTGCGCGAGATCGTCGGGATCGGGGGCAACGAGCCCGCCATCGACATCCAGACCTGGCTTGCCCGCATTCATCCCGAGGACGTCGAGGAGATGCGCGAACACATGCGCGAGCATCTGCGCGGCAACACCGAGTACTACGACCACGAATACCGTATGCGCGGCGACGACGGGCGCTACCGCTGGGTTCATTCGCGCGGCCTGGGCGTGCGCGACGAATCGGGGCGCGTCTACCGCATGGCCGGCTCGCTGAGCGACATCACCCAGCGCAAGCTCGCCGAACAGGAGCTGCGCCGCGCCAAGGAGGCCGCCGAGGTCGCCAACCGCACCAAGGGCGAGTTCCTGGCCACCATGAGCCACGAGCTGCGCACGCCGCTGAACGCCATCATCGGTTTCTCGGAACTGATCCTGCAGAAGGTCTTCGGCCCGATCGGGCACGACAACTACGCCGACTACATCCAGAACATCCACGAGAGCGGCAACCACCTGCTCACCATCATCAACGACATCCTCGACGTCTCCAAGGCCGAAGCCGGCATGATCGACCTCTACGACGAGGAGGTCGATCTGCGCGAGGTGATCGCCTCGGGCCTGCGCCTGATCGGCCCGCGCGCGCGCGAAAACGGCATCAAGCTGAAAACCGACTACACCGAGCCGCTGTCCCTGGTGATCGCCGACGCACGCCGCCTGAAGCAGGTCCTCATCAACCTGCTGTCCAATGCCGTCAAGTTCACGCCTGCGGGTGGCTCCATCACCGTCCAGGCCTGGGCAAGGCCGGGTGCCGATGCCGGCTTCCGCGTCGTCGATACCGGGATCGGCATCGACGAAGACGACCAGGCGCGCATGCTGGAGCCTTTCACCCAGGTGGAGTCGGGTCTCAGCCGCAAGCACGAAGGCACCGGCCTCGGCCTGCCGCTGTGCCGCGCCCTCGTCGAGGTCCATGGCGGCACCCTGACGCTGGAAAGCGAGCTCGGCAAGGGGACCGCCATCACCGTCACCCTGCCGCATACCCGCATCAGCACGAAGACCGTCGACGCGGCCTAAAGATCGAGGCGTTCTTCCGTCGCGCAGAAGGCTTCGGCGAAGGCCAGCAGATCCGCATCGGCACCGGCCGGCGCGATCAATGAAAGACCCAGCGGACAGCCGTCCACCCGCGCCAGCGGCAGGGTGACCTGCGGCAGGCGCGCCAGCCCGGCGATCGAGGTGAGGCTGAGCACCGCCTTGCGGTGCGCCACGAGCTCTTCTGCATTGCTGCTGCACAGCGGCGCGATGCCCGGCGCCGTCGGCAGGCAGAGCAAGGCGTCGTCGCCGAGCAGCGCCGCCAAGCGTGTGGCGAAGACTTCGCGGGCCTCGCGGGCGGGCGCCGCCTGTTCCTCGGTGACCGTCGCCGCCCAGTCGAAGCGCTCCCGGATCTCCGGACCGAAGCCGGGCCTGGTCTCGGCGATCCAGCCGCCCTGCGTCGTCATGATCTCGCGCGCCTGGATATGGCGAAAGCGCCACATCCAGTCCTCCAGGCTGTCGCTCTGCGCGGCACGCACCTTTTCCGCCGGCGCCAGGCGCTGCGCGAGGCGCTCGACCAGCGGCGCCAATGCCGCCTGCGCGACCGGCAGCGCCAGCGCGAAGGCGTCTTCGGCCAGCAGCAGGCGCTGCCAGCGCGCCGTCTTGCCCTCCTCGCCCAGCAGCACCGCGCCGACCCGGCGCAGCGTCGTCGAATCGCGCGCGAACCAGCCGACGGTGTCGAAGCTCGGGGCCAGCGGCATGACCCCCTCCAGGGAGAGGCGGCCGTGCGTCGGCCGCAGCCCGTAGAGGCCGCAGTAGCTGGCGGGAATGCGCACCGAACCGCCGGTGTCGCTGCCCAGCGCGGTGTCGGCGAGGCCGCCGGCCACCGCCGCGGCGGAACCCGAGGAGGAGCCGCCGGGAATGCGCCCCGGCGCGTTCACGTTGGTCGGCGTGCCGTAGTGGAAGTTCTGGCCGTTCAGGCTGTAGGCCAGTTCGTCGGTGATGGTCTTGCCGATCAGCTCGGCGCCAGCGTCGAGCAGCGCCTGCACGGCCGGCGCATGCACCGTGGCCGGCGCGTGCGTGCGCGCCCAGTCGGGATTGCCGCAGCCGGTGACGAAGCCGGCCACGTCGAAGATGTCCTTGGCGGCGAAGGTGAGGCCGCTCAGCGGGCCCCCATCCTTTCCGGCGTCCTTGCCGGCGATCTGCGGCTGCGGCGCCGGCACGAAGGCGCCGAGCGCATCCCAGGGCGGCCGGCCGGCATCCAGCGCGGCGAAGGGATTGTCCTCACCGCCGGCCGGCGGGCGGGATCCCTGATCGTTCATAGCCTCCCCCTCCCCCAAGGGTCGCGACAAGGAAACCGGCGCTCAGGTCGCCGTCTCGTCGAACTCCGGATCGTCCGCCGGCGGTTCGCCGCCGCGCTTGCGCCGGATGATGATGTCGCCGTTGTCCAGCACTTCCGGCAATTCGTACTGCGGAATGCTTTCCACCAGCAAGCGCAGCGCGCGCATCATCTGCTCCAGGCCCTCACGCGCCATGTCGCCCGGCGTTTCTTCAGGGCTGGTGTTCTCGGCCGCGCCGGCCGTCATCGGCGCCAGGGCCACGCCGAAGCACAGGACCGCCGCCGGCAGGCAGGACAGGCACCGGGACAGGTGGGGGAGTCGCATGTCTCAGGGTTCCTTACTGGTTCGTCGCCAGACTATAGGCCAAAAATGACCGCTTTGCGGCAAACCAATGCCGATTATCCGCGGCGCGCGCCTCATCACCGCGCCCTCGACAGCGAGGCAGGCCCGTGCCAGGAATGCGCGGGTCACCCCCTCCCTCTTCCCCCGGCCTCCAAGGCAAGTCACTGAAGGAATCCGACAGGGCATGACCGAAGATATCGCGCTGATGACGGCGAGCCGTCTGGTGAAGCTTTACCGCGGCGGCGAGCTGTCGCCGGTCGAGGCCACGCGGGCCGCCCTCGCCCGCATCGAGCGTTACAACGGCAAGCTGAATGCCTTCAACCTAGTCGCGGCCGATGCCGCGCTGGCCGCCGCCGCGGAGTCCGAGGAACGCTGGCGCATCGGCGCGCCACGCGGCCCGCTGGACGGCGTGCCGGTCTCCATCAAGGACGTGCTGCTGACCAGGGGTTGGCCGACCCTGCGCGGCTCCAGGTCCGTCAAGCGCGACCAGCCCTGGGAAGAAGACGCCCCTTCCGTCGCGCGCCTGCGCGAGCACGGTGCGGTGATGCTCGGTAAGACGACGACGCCGGAATTCGGCTGGAAGGGCGTGACCGACTCGCCGCTCGACGGCATCACGCGCAACCCCTGGAACCCGGCCACGACGCCCGGCGGCTCTTCCGGCGGTGCCTCGGCGGCACTCGCCGCCGGCATGGGCGCGCTGGCCCTGGGCACCGATGCCGGCGGCTCGGTGCGCATTCCCGCCGGCTTCACCGGCGTCTTCGCCCTGAAGGCCACTTTCGGGCGCGTCCCTGCCTGGCCGCTCAGCCCCTTCGGCACCCTCGCCAACGTCGGTCCCATGACGCGCAGCGTCACCGACGCGGCGATCCTGCTGAACGTGATGACCGAGCCCGACCCGCGCGACGCCTACAGCCTGCCCTACGACAGCGCCGACTACACCCACGACCTGGACGAAGGCATCGCCGGGCTGACCATCGCCTACGCGCCGACGCTGGGCGGCCACGTGGTCGACCCGGAAATCGCCGCACTGGTCGCCAAGGCGGTGGGCAAGCTCGCGGAGTTGGGCGCTCAGATCGTCGAGGCCGAACCCGACACCCGGGGCGCGGAGGAAATTTTCCGCCTGCACTGGTTTGCCGCCGCCGCGCGCCTGCTTGCAGGCTATCCGCAAGAGCTGCGGGAGGAGATGGACCCGGGCCTGCACGAGGTCGC
>DAIQBR010000068.1:0-12272 GCA_036781105.1 Kiloniellaceae bacterium | reverse complement strand
ACACGCAGCGCTGGGTGCGCCCGCTGCACGGTATCCTCGCGGTCTTCGACGGCAAGCCTTTGAAGGGTGGCCTGACCATGGGCGAAGGGCGCGAAGTGGCCTTCACGGCGACGACGCAGGGTCACCGCTTCCTGGCGCCGGATGCCTTCGAGGTTTCAGGCTTCGCCGACTACCGTGACAAGCTTTTGAAAGCGAAGGTCATCCTCGACCCGGCCGAGCGGCGCCGGATCATCGCCGAGCAGGCGGCGGCTCTGGCGAAGAAGGCCGGCGTGGCGGTGAAGGATGATCCCGGCCTGCTCGACGAGGTGACCGGCCTGGTCGAATGGCCGCAGGTGCTGCTCGGCCGAGTCGACGAGGCCTTCATGGACCTGCCGGGCGAAGTGCTGTCCACCTCCATGCGCAGTCATCAGAAGTACTTCTCGACCGAGGCCGCCGACGGCAGCCTCGCCGATGCTTTCCTCGTCGTCGCCAACATGGAGGCGCCGGAGGGCAGCGACCGCGCCAAGACCATCGTCGCCGGCAACGAGCGCGTGCTGCGCGCACGCCTCGCCGATGCACGCTTCTTCTGGGACCAGGACCGCCTGCGGCCGCTCTCGGCGCGGGTGCCGGCGCTGAAGGATATCGTGTTCCATGCGAAGCTCGGCACGGTCGCCGACAAGGTTTCGCGCCTGGAGAGCCTGGCCGCCGAGATCAGCGGCTACGTGCCCGGTGCCGACCGTGACGAAGTCCGCTCCGCGGCGCGCCTCGCCAAGGCCGACCTCACCACCGGCATGGTCGGCGAGTTCCCCGAGCTGCAGGGCGTCATGGGCCGCTACTACGCGCTGAATGACGACGAGTCGCCTGCTGTGGCCGAGGCCATCGCGCAGCACTATGCGCCGCTCGGGCCGAACGACGCCTGTCCCTCGGCGCCGGTGAGCGTCTCGGTCGCCCTGGCGGACAAGATCGACACCCTGGTCGGCTTCTGGGCGATCGACGAGAAGCCGACCGGCTCCAAGGATCCCTACGCGCTGCGCCGCGCCGCGCTGGGCGTCATCCGCCTGGTTGTCGAGAACAGGCTGCGCCTGCCGCTGACGGCGATCTTCGATGCCGCCCAGGCCGAATACGTGGGGCTCCCGGCGGCATCGGTCGCGGAAGATCTCCTGGAGTTTCTTGCCGAGCGCCTGAAGGTGGTGCTGCGCGACCGGGGCGTGCGCCACGATCTCATCACCGCGGTGATGGCCCGCGGCGGGGAAGACGATCTCGTGCGCCTGCTGGCCCGCGTCGAGGCGCTGCGCTCCTTCCTGGACAGCGAGGACGGTGCCAGTCTTCTCACGGCCTATCGCCGCGCTGCCAACATCGTGCGCATCGAAGCGAAGAAGGACGGCCGCGGCTACGACGGCGCGGTGCAGGTGGAGAACCTGCAGCAGCCCGAGGAAAAGACACTTTTTTCTCACCTCGGCGATGCATCCAAGGGGGCGCAGGCCGCGTTGGGTTCGGAAGATTTTACCGCGGCGATGACGGCGATGGCGCAGCTGCGCCAGCCGGTCGACGCGTTCTTCGACGAGGTCACGGTGAATGCGGAGGACGGCGTGCTGCGGGAAAACCGGTTGCAGTTGCTGAGCGCGATCGGCGCCACCCTCTCCGAGGTCGCCGATTTCTCGAAGATCGAAGGCTAGCTCAAGCTACGGCGGTGGCGCGCGGCGCCACAGGAAAACGGAAGGCAGACGATGACGAAATGGGTGTACAGCTTCGGTGGCGGCGAGGCCGACGGCCGGGCCGAGATGAAGGAACTGCTGGGCGGCAAGGGCGCCAACCTGGCCGAGATGTCCTCCCTCGGCCTGCCGGTGCCGCCGGGCTTCACCATCACCACGGAAGTCTGCACCTATTTCTACAAGAACGACCGCAAGTATCCCGCCGACCTGGAGCAGCAGGTCAGTACCGCTCTGGCCACCATCGAGAAGCTGGTCGGTGCGAAGTTCGGCGACGCGAAGAACCCGCTGCTGATCTCAGTGCGCTCGGGCGCGCGTGCCTCGATGCCCGGCATGATGGATACCGTCCTCAACCTCGGCCTCAACGACGAAACGGTGGAAGGCCTCGCCAAGGCGGCTGAAGACCGCCGTTTCGCCTATGACAGCTATCGCCGCTTCATCCAGATGTTCGGCGATGTGGTCCTGGGCGTGGACCACCACCATTTCGAGGAGATCCTGGAACTGGCCAAGGAGGACCGCGGCTACCTGCTCGACACCGAGATGACTTCCGACGATTGGGTCAAGGTCATCGGCGAATTCAAGGCCAAGGTGCAGCAGGAGACCGGCGAGCCTTTCCCGCAGGACCCCAAGGACCAGGTCTGGGCCGCCATCGGCGCCGTCTTCGGCTCGTGGATGAACCAGCGCGCCAAGACCTACCGCCGCCTGCACAACATCCCGGCCGAGTGGGGCACCGCGGTGAACCTGCAGGCCATGGTGTTCGGCAACATGGGCGACGACTGCGCGACCGGTGTCGCCTTCACCCGCGACCCTTCGACCGGCGAGAAAGCCTTCTACGGCGAATACCTGGTGAATGCCCAGGGCGAGGACGTGGTGGCCGGCATCCGCACGCCGCAGAACCTCACCCTGCGCGGCAAGCAGGCCAACAATTCCAAGCTGCCGGCCATGGAAGAGGTCATGCCCGAGGTCTTCCAGCAGCTCGACGACGTGCGCCACGTGCTGGAGAAGCACTACAAGGACATGCAGGACATCGAGTTCACGGTGCAGCGCGGCACGCTCTACATGCTGCAGACCCGCACCGGCAAGCGCACCGCGCCAGCCGCCATCAAGATCGCCGTCGACATGGTGGGCGAGGGGCTCATCACCGAGGCCGAGGCGGTGCGGCGCCTGGATCCCAATTCCCTCGATCAGCTGCTGCACCCGACGCTCGATCCCAAGGCCGAGCGCAAGGTGATCGCGCGCGGCCTGCCGGCCTCGCCGGGCGCCGCCTCGGGCAAGATCGTCTTCACCGCCGACAAGGCTGAGACGCAGGCCGCCGACGGCGAGCGCGTCATCCTCTGCCGCACCGAAACCTCGCCGGAGGACATTCACGGCATGCACGCCGCCGCGGGTATTCTCACCACGCGCGGCGGCATGACCAGCCATGCCGCGGTGGTGGCGCGCGGCATGGGCCGCGCCTGCGTCGCCGGCGCCGGCGAGCTGCGCATCGACCACAAGAGCGGCGTCATGCGAGTGCGTGACCTGGAGCTGAAGGAAGGCGATCTCATCACCCTCGACGGCTCGACCGGCGAGGTCATGCAGGGCGCGGTGCCGACGGTGCAGCCGGAGCTGTCCGGCGACTTCGCCACGGTGATGGAGTGGGCCGACAAGTTCCGCACCATGGGTGTGCGGGTGAACTGCGACACCCCGCAGGAGGCCAAGGTGGCGATGAAGTTCGGCTGCGAGGGCATCGGCCTTTGCCGCACAGAGCACATGTTCTTCGACTCCGACCGCATCATCGCCATGCGCGAGATGATCCTGGCCGATTCCAGCGAGCAGCGCCGCCGCGCGCTGGACAAGCTGCTGCCCTATCAGCGCGAGGACTTCATCGCGCTGTTCAAGGAGATGGCGGGGCGTCCGGTCACCATCCGCCTGCTGGATCCGCCGCTGCACGAGTTCCTGCCGCACGAGGATCACGCGGTCGCGGAGGTCGCCGAGGCCTCCGGCGTCTCGGTCGAGCAGGTGCGCGCGCGCTCGCTGAAGCTGGTCGAGACCAACCCCATGCTCGGCCACCGCGGCTGCCGCCTGGGCATCACCTATCCCGAGATCTACGAGATGCAGGCCCGCGCCATCTTCGAGGCCGTGGCCGCCGTCGAGAAGGAGTCCGGCGAGACCGTGAAACCGGAGGTGATGATCCCGCTGATCTCCGTGAAGAAGGAGTTCGAGGTTCTGCGCGAGCTGATCGACAAGGTCGCCGAGTCGGTGCGCAAAAGCGAAGGTGTCGCCATCGACTACATGGTCGGCACCATGATCGAGCTGCCGCGCGCCTGCCTGCGCGCCGCCGAGATCGCCGAGGGCGCCGAGTTCTTCTCCTTCGGCACCAACGACCTGACGCAGACCTGCTACGGCCTGTCGCGCGACGACGCCGGCAATTTCCTCGGCGCCTACGAGCAGCGCCACCTCATCGAGCAGGACCCCTTCATCTCGCTTGACACCGAGGGCGTCGGCGAGCTGATGCTGATCGGCGCCGAGCGCGGCCGCTCGACGCGTCCTGACATCAAGCTCGGCATCTGCGGCGAGCACGGCGGTGACCCGGCCTCCATCGCCTTCTGCCAGACCGTGCCGCTGGACTACGTCTCCTGCTCGCCCTACCGGGTGCCGATCGCCCGCCTCGCGGCGGCGCAGGCGGCCCTGGCTCGCAAGAACGCCTGAACCAACTCGATTGTCACCCTCGGGCTTGTCCCGAGGGCCCAGGGCCACGCGCTCTGCCGGCCGCCCTGGATGCTCGGAACAAGTTCGAGCATGACGAGCGGGTAAGCAGTGCCCCCACTTGCTCAACACCAACCGGTGCCCGGGCGGCTACTCGGGCAGGCGCAGGTCTTTCAGGTAGGTGTTGGCCTCGCGGCTCTCGCCGTAGGCGGCCGGATCGATCTCCGCGAACAGCAATGCGGGCGCTTTGTCCTCCGAGGCCGCGAGCAGGCTGCCGTCCGGCGCGGCCGCGCAGGACAGACCGGCATAGGTGAACCGCGCGTCGGCGCCGGCGTGGTTGGCATAGACGACAAAGATCTGATTTTCGAAGGCGCGGACCGGCACCAGCTGTGCGGCAATGAAGCGCGCGTGCGGACCTTCCGGCAGGGCGGTCGGCACCAGAACCATCTCGGCGCCGGCGGCGGCGAGACGGCGCACGTTTTCGGGAAACTCGACATCGTAGCAGATCAGAAAGCCGGTCTTCAGCCCGCCGAAGTCGACCAGTGAGGCGCAGATCTCGCCCGGCGTGAACAGCGCCCGCTCGTAGTCGGCATAGAGATGGGTCTTGCGATAGACCGCCGGTGCGGCCCCCGGGCGCAGAAAGGCCAGGGCGTTGTAGACCTCGCTGCCGGCCTTCTCGGGAAATCCGGCGACGATCGCGAGCGCATGACGGGCGGCGATCTCGCCGAGGCGGCGGACCTGTGGGCCGTCGACCGGCTCGGCCAGGTCGCGGATGGCATCGCCGGCGCCATAGCCCGTGGTGGCGAGTTCCGGGGCGACCAGCAGTTCCGCGCCGCCCGCCGCGGCTTCGGCAGCCGCCGCTTCGATGGCCGCCAGGTTCGCGGCCAGGTCGCCGGCGGCGGCCTGCATCTGAAAGAGCGCGAGCTTCATTTCTCGGCATCCGACGACCAGGCGCCCAGCAGGCGCGGCAGGTCGCCGTAACGGGCCACCAGGCCGAACACCGCGGCGGCGATTGCCACGAACAGGATGGTCACCGCGGCCATGGTCGGCGTGTAGCCGTAGCGCAGGGCGTTGAAGATCTTCACCGGCAGGGTCTCCAGGGTGAAGCCGACCGTCATGTAGGCGACGATGTATTCGTTCAGCGACAGCACGAAGGCAAAGGCATAGCCGGAGACCAGGTAGGGGGTGATGAGCGGCAGGACCACGCTGCGGAAGATCTGGCCGTCGCCGGCGCCCATGGTGGCCGCCGCCTCGACCAGCGCGCGGTCGATGGAAGCAAAGCCCAGCGACAGGGTCACCAGCGGCAGGGTGACGAAAAAGATGGCGTGACTGATCACCACCGTCCAGGGCTGGCCGTAGGCGCCGGCGGTGGCCCAGAAGGAGAGAAAGCCGAGGGCGGTGATCACCGGCGGCAGCAGGAAAGGGGCGAGGCCGAGGAACTGGAAGGCGCGCGCCCAGGGCGCGACGCGGCGCCAGAGGAACCAGGCCAGCGGCATGGCGATGGCCACCGCGATGGCCGCCGAGAGTGCCGCCACGCCGACCGAAGCGACCAGCGCGGCGCGCCAGCCGGGCTCGGCGAAGATGTCGCCATACCAGGACAGCGAGAAGCCCTCCGGCGGGAACAGCAGGGTCTTCTTGGCATTCACCGAAATGCCGGCGACCACCACCAGGGGCGCCAGGAGGAAGAGGGCGATCAGCGCCATGTAGCCGTTGCGCAGCCAGGCCGGAGTCATGAGCGGTCGCGCCTCATGCCTGCGCCTCCCGCCGGCCGCCGATCAGCAGCGTGAGGCCGACCAGGGCCAGGGAGATCAGCACCAGGAAGACCGCCATGGCGGCGGCGAAGGGCATGTTCGACTGGTAGATGGCCTGGTCGGTGATCAGCACCGACAGCGTCCAGTGCTGCGGCCGCCCCAGGATCTGCGGCAGCAGATAGGAACCCAGAGCGAAAACGAAGACCATGATGAGGGTGGCGACGATGGTGTTGCGCGAGGCGGGGATCACCACGTCGAAGAAGCCGCGCAGCGGCGAGGCGCCGAGGGTGCGCGAAGCCTCGAGGAGGGTCGGCTCCAGCCGGACCAGCGCGGGATAGAGCACCAGCACGGTATAGGGCAGGGCCTGGTAGACCATGCCGGTCAGCACGGCGCCGAAGCCCGGCAGCAAGGCCGTCGGCTGCTCCATCAGCCCGACGCTGACCAGCAGGTTGGTGATGCCGGCGGTGCGCGAGAAGAGGGTGGACCAGGCAAAGCCGATGATCACTTCGGAAAGCGAGAGCACGGAGAGCAGTACCACCAGCCAGGCGATCTGCACGCGCCGCGTGCGGCAGGTCAGGAAGTAGGTGAAGGGATAGGCCAGCAGCACGCAGCAGACTGCCACGCAGGCCGCCAGAAACAGCGAAAAGCCGAGCACGCCGCCGAAGAAGGCGCTGAGGAAGCGCTCATAATTGTCGAAGACAAAGTCGGTGGTGTAGAAGCCGCCCTGCTGGCGTCGGAAGAAGCTGACGGCGATCATGATGCCGAAGGGAATGACGAAGAACACCAGCAGCATCGCGGCCGGGAAGATGAGCGGCGCGAGGTCGCGCAGATTCTTCGGCTTGTCGCGTCTCATTGCTTCAGCACCACGCAGGACTCCGGCGGCAGCTTCAGGCCCACCGTGTCGCCGGCTTTCACATCCGGCCGGTCGCGCGGGGAAGACACCACCGTCATCGTCGTGCCGGCAACCTCGACAAAGGTCTCGATGGTGCCGCCCAGGTCGCGCAGGAAGGTGACGCGCCCGATCAGGGCGCTGTCGGATGCCGCCGCGAGCTGGACATCCTCCGGCCGGATCGACAGGCGCGCGCTGTCCTGGCCGTCCGGCAAGGCCACCCCCGGCAGGGCGACGCCGGCCACGGCCGCCGTGCCGCTGTGATGCCGCGCGACCTCCAGCAGGTTGGTGGAGCCGATGAATCCGGCGACGAAGCTGTCGGCGGGCCGGCGATAGATCTCCACCGGCGGGGCGGCCTGTCGAATGCGGCCCTCGCTCATGACCACCACGAGGTCGGCCATGGTCATGGCCTCGCGCTGGTCGTGGGTCACCACGATGGTGGTGATGCCGAGCTTTTCCTGCAGCTGGCGCAGTTCAACCTGCATGGCCTCGCGCAGCTTGGCATCGAGCGCCGACAGCGGCTCGTCGAGCAGGAACAGCCGTGGCGAGACGGCCAGGGCGCGGGCGATGGCGACACGCTGGCGCTGGCCGCCCGACAGCTTGCTCACCGAACGCCCGGCAAATCCCGGCAGATGCACGAGGGAGAGCAGATCCTCGACCCGGGAGAGCTGCTCCGGTTTCGACTTGCCGCGGATGCGCAGCGCATAGGCGATGTTCTCACCTACCGTCAGGTGGGGGAACAGCGCCAGCGACTGAAACACCATGCCGAAGTCACGCTTGTGGGTGGGCAGCTGCGTGATGTCGGCGCCGTCCAGCAGGATGCGGCCGGCGCTGGGGTCCTCCAGGCCGGCGATCATGCGCAGCAGGGTCGTCTTACCGCAGCCCGAGGGCCCGAGCAGGCAGACGAAGGTGCCGTGCGGCACGGTGAGCTCGGCTTGTTCCACCGCGGCCACGGAGCCGAAGTGCTTGCTGACGCCTTCGAGAGTAAGTCCGGACATGGCCTCGCCGCCGCTGGTAATGCCCTGGAGAAGAGGGGGCCGCCGGTCATGCCGGCGGCCCGCCTCCGGGAAGCGGCCCTCAGCCGACGATCAGCTCGGTCCACTTCTGGTTCAGCCAGTCCGACTTCGACTGGTAGAGATCGTAGCGCGGCACGATCGGGTCGATGTCGGAGGAGACCGAGGCGAACTCTTCCTCGGTGAGGTCCAGCAGGTCGCGCTTGACCGTGGGGGCGGTGCCGACGTTGCGCGACATCGTGGCCTGGATCGACGGCTGGCTCATGAAGTCGATGAAGATATGAGCTTCCTCGCCCTTGGCCGAGGCGCGCGACAGCGCCCAGCAGCCGCTGTCCAGAATGCCGCCTTCCTTGGGGAAGGTGGAGCGCACGGGGTGGCCGTCCGCTGCCGCCAGACCGGTCACGTCGTGATAGTACTGTCCCATGGGGATTTCGCCGGACTTCAGGGCCTGCTCGAACTGTGCCTCGTCGCGGTACCACAAGCGCACGTTCGGCTTGACCTCGGCCAGCTTGTCGAAGGCCTTGAGCAGGCCCTCTTCGGTATCGAGGGCAGCGGTGCCGCCCAGGAAGGTCTTGGCCGTGACCTCCAGCAGGAAGGAGTTGGAGACGAGGGCCAGGAGGCCGAGCTTGTCCTTGTTGGCCGGGTTCCACAGTTCCGCCCAGGAGGTCGGCGCCTCGGGGTAGGCGTTGGTGTTGGAGACCAGGGTGATGTACCAGGCCACCGCGCCGATGCCGGCGACCTTGCCGTCCGGATACTTGTTGATGAAGTGGCCGATCAGGTTTCCGGTGTTGGGCAGGCGCGCCAGATCGAGCGGCGCCCAGAGGTCGATCGACTGGCCCTTCAGCATGGCCACCTGCGACATCATCGAGACGTCGGCCGGGGCCTGCCCGGCGCGCGCGGCCTGCTCCAGCTGCACCAGCCAGGCTTCGCCGGTCGGCTCGGCAACGGATTCGACGGCGATGCCGGTTGCCTTGGTGAACTCCGGGAACACGTGGGTGTCGAAGGAGTCCTTGAAGTAGCCGCCGTAGACGCCGACTTTCAAGGAGCGGTCCTGCGCCCGCAGGAGCGAGGGCATGGCCAGCAGGCCGGCGCCGGCGAGGCCGCCGGCCATCACGGACCGGCGACTGACGCCGGTCTTGAAGAATTTTTTGCTCATTTTTTGCACCTCCGCTGTCGTTCGTTGCGCCAGCTTGTCTGGCTTGGTTGTTGAGCCTTTCCCCCCGGCACGTGCCGGGCGTTCCCTTGGCCGGGAACTTTTCATCTTGCCCGTCTCACGCAAAGCGCGGGCTGTAAACCATCAGACTGAGAATCTCGAACAGGATCTGCGCGCCCACCTGGGCGGTGTTGGTAGTGGTGTCATACTGCGGCGCCACCTCGACGACGTCGCCGCCGACGATGTCGATCCCCTTCACACCGTGCAGGATCGCCTGCACCTCGCGCGTGGTCAGGCCGCCCACCTCCGGCGTGCCGGTTCCCGGCGCAAAGGCCGGATCGATGCCGTCGATGTCGAAGGAAACGTAGGTCGGCCCGTCGCCGACCACCTGCAAGGCCTTCTGGATCACCGCCGCAAGGCCCATCTCGGTCACCTCCTCGGCGTGGATCACGGTCATCCCGCTGTCGACGGAAAACTCCCAGAGATACTCCGCCGATCCGCGGATGCCGATCTGCACGCAGCGCGTCGGGTCCAGCACGCCGTCCAGCACCGCGTTGCGGAAGGGGCCGCCGTGATGGAACTTGCTGTGGTCGAAGGCTCCGCCGGTGTCGCAGTGGGCGTCGATGTGGATCATGCCCAGGGGCCGCTCGCGGCCGATCGCCTTCATGATCGGGTAGGTGATGGAGTGGTCGCCGCCGACCGAGAGCGGCACCACGCCGGCCGCGTGCACCTTTTCATAGAAGAGCTCGGTGTCGTCCAGGCTGCCCTCCAGGCGGTAGCGGCTGGTGAAGGGCACGTCACCCAGGTCGGCCACCCGCAGGTCGTAGACCGGCGCGCATCTGAGCACATGGTTGTAGGGCCCGATGCGCTCGATATCGCGCAGCGCCCGCGGGCCGAAGCGCGCGCCCGGGCGGTTGGTGACGCCGAGATCCATCGGCACGCCGATCAGCGCCACCTGCAGGTCGCCGAAGTCGGGGTTGTCCGGGTCGAAGTCGCGCGACGGCGCATCCAGCAGCGTGCAGATGCCGGCATAGGGCGCCATGCGGGTGCCGCTCTTGTCGAAGATCTTGTTGGCGACTTTCTGGAAGGCCGGATCGAAGAGATCGCCGCCATGCCCCTGGCCGTACTTCTGCCGCAGGAAGTCGAGCTTTTCCTGATCCCAAGCCACTTGTTCGCCGTCCCATGAAGCCGTGAAGGAACCTTGACGCAAATACTGCAGCCTCCCTCTTGCGACGGCAATTGACATTGCTGTAGCGTTCTTTGTGAGAAATTCTCACAAGAAAGAGGCGTTCCATGTCGCCCCGGCTGCCACCGCTCAATCCCCTGCGCGCCTTCGAGGCCACGGCCCGCCACGGCTCGGTGACCCGGGCGGCGAAGGAACTGAACGTCACCCACGGCGCCGTCAGTCATCAGATCCGCAGCCTGGAAGCGGCCCTCAAGGTGACCCTGCTGGAACGCGGGGCGCGGCGGGTGCGCCTGACGTCGCACGGCGCGGCCCTGCTGCCGACGCTCTCCACCGCCTTCGAGGAGATCGCCGCGGCGACCGCCCGCATGACGCGGCCGACCACCGGCGGCGACCTGGCCGTGAGCTGCGTGCCGGCGCTGCTGTCGCTCTGGCTGGTGCCGCGGCTGGGCCGCTTCGCCGAGCAGTTTCCCGGCATTCGCCTGCATCTCAGCGGCTCCAACGATCCCGCCGATGTCTTCGACCCCGACATCGACGTCTGCATCCGCTACGGCCAGGGCCGGTGGAACGACTGCTGGGTGCGCGAATGGACCGAGATCCAGCTGTTTCCCGTCGCCAGCCCGTCGCTGCTGAACACGCGCCCGCTGCGCTCGGTGAGGGACCTGGCGCATCACGTCGTCCTGCACGCCGACGGCGGCCGCGAGTGGCAGACCTGGCTGACGGCGGCCAAGGCGCTGGAGCTGGGGCGCGGCCCGCACCACTACATGGGCGATGCGCGCCTCGCCATGGATGCCGCCCTCAGCGGCAACGGCGTGGCGCTGGGCGACAACATGACCGCCAGCCGTCTCATGGCCAACGGCAGCCTCATCGCGCCCTTCGACATGGCGGTGCCGGCGGTCGACCGCTTCTACGTCGCCTGCCGCAACGAGGTGAAGGCGGCGCCGATCGTCGGTGTCTTCATCGACTGGCTGTTTGCCGCGCGCGACGAAGAAGACGCCCGCGCGGAAATCCAGGGCCCGGGCCGGCGCAAGTTGCGCCCCGGCGGCAAGGCCGCGGCGGCGCGCAAGTCCGCTTAGCCCGCCTTGTCGAAGACCGCCTGCGTGATGGTGCTGCGCACTTCGAAGAGGCTGCGTCGCAGGTTGGCGACCATCTCCATGAAGGCCGGCCCGAGGATGAGGGCCGGGCCGCCGGGGCCGCGGCTGGAGGCCTGCGCGGCGACGGCTTTCTCGCTCCAGGCCTTGGCCTCTGCCGTGAGGTCGCGCCAGTGGCGCTCACGCAGACCGGTGGCGGCGATGGCCTCGCGCACGCCCTGCGGCGCCATCAGGTGGTTCCACGCCGGCCCGCTCGCCCAGGGCACCGGAAAGTGCGGACTGCCCGCCGGTCCCGCCATGACGTCGTAGAGCCCGAAGCGGCCGCCCGGTTTCAGCACCCGCGCGACCTCGCGGTAGAGCCGCGCCTTGTCGGCGATGTTCATGGCCGCGTGCTGGGTCCAGACCAGCTCGAAGGTTGCCTCGGCGAAGGGCAGGTGCAGCGCGTCGGCGCAGAGGAAGCGGGTCTGCCTGTCCAGTTTCACCCGCGCGCTCAATTCCCTGGCAGTGCGGCAGTAGACCTCCGTCAGGTCCAGGCCGACCACCTGGCAGCCGCGCTCCTTGGCCAGCCAGCGCGCCGGCCCGCCGATGCCGCAGCCGAGGTCGAGCAGCAGTTGCCCGCGCTGCGGGCTCAGCAGCTGCGCGAGTTCGACCGTGGCCTCGCGGCCGCGGCTGTGGAACTGGTCGTAGGGGGAGAGGTCCTCGGGGGTGAGGGCGTCGAGGTCCTTATCCGCGGCCGTAAGCGCGGAGAGGATTCGTCCGGTCAGCTCGCCTTCCCGGGCGTAGTGCTGTGCGGCGGAGGGTAACTGGCTCATCGTCGAG
>DAIQBR010000067.1:11072-12348 GCA_036781105.1 Kiloniellaceae bacterium | reverse complement strand
ACGCCCCAGCGCCTGGTGCAGCGGTACCTGTTCGCTGGCGGTCACCGGCGTGATCACCTCGGCCAGCAGCCGGCGCGCCTCGTCGACGCGCATCAGCGGGCCGCCCTGGGCAAAGCAGTCGTCGCTGAGCTGCGCCATTATTCGGCGGCGCCTTCTTGCGCTTTTTGGGGCTGCGCCCTTGCCGTTAGCCCACAGTGGGCGACGACGAAATCGGCGATGGCCTCGACGTCGTTGAGGTCCAGGCGCGGCACCGGCAGGCCCGGCAAGTCTGCGTCGCTGGCGACGGCGACCACCTTGGGGTCGTCGGGCTGGATCAGCGGCTTGCCGTGGGCCGGGCGGTGGATCTCGATCTTCTCGTGGCCTTCGGCCTTCCAGCCTTCGATGATCAGCAGGTCGACCTGGGTCATGTATTGCATCAGGCTGCGGCTGTCGGGCTCGGCCTCGTCACGCAGTTCGTGCATCAGCGCCCAGCGCTTGCCGGAGCCGATCATCACCTCGGTGGCGCCGGCGGTGCGGTGTTCGTAGGAGTCCTTGCCCGGCTTGTCGACGTCGAAGGCGTGATGGGCGTGCTTCATGGTCGAGACCTTGAGGCCGCGTTGCACCAGGGCGGGGATCAGCTGGACGATGAGGGTCGTCTTGCCGCTGCCGCTCCAGCCGGCCAGGCCGATCACCTTCATCTCCTGCCGGCTCATCGGCTACCGCTTTCCTGGCTGACCATGTGCTTCAAGCCGCGCGCCATGTAGTCGTAGCCGGTGATCGCCGTGAGGATGCCGGCGATCCACAGGCCGATCTCGCCGATCAGGTTCACCGGAATCACCGCCGGTCCGGCATCGCCGACGATGAGGAAGCCGAGGGCCAGCATCTGGATGCCGGTCTTCCACTTGGCCAGCTTGGTCACCGGCACCGAGACCTTGATCTCGGCGAGGTACTCTCGCAGGCCGGAAACCAGGATCTCGCGGGCCAGGATGACGATCGCCGGTATCATTTCCAGGCCGGCGATCTCCTGGGTCGCCACCAGCATGACAAGCAGGGTGGCCACCAGCAGCTTGTCGGCGATGGGGTCGAGGAAGCGGCCGAGCGGCGAGATCTGGTTCATGTGGCGGGCCAGATAGCCGTCGAAATAGTCGGTAATGCAGGCCATGACGTAACCGGCGAAGGCGAGCCAGCGGAACAGCGGGGTGTCGACGTAGATCAGCGCCAGCAGCAGCGGGATTGCCGCGATGCGCGAAAGCGTCAGCAGGTTCGGCAGGCTGGTCAGCATGGGGTCGGGTTCTTC
>DAIQBR010000067.1:9854-11030 GCA_036781105.1 Kiloniellaceae bacterium | reverse complement strand
CGCCTTCCATTCCGGGCCCTTTGTAGCATAGGCGCCGCGCCCGACCCAGAGGGCAGGGCGGCCCCGGGGGCGCGGCTCATCGCGCCGGAAATGAGGCGAGGCCTGGGCCGGGCGCCGGGCCCCGCGGCTAGCCGTCGCGGTGGAAGTGGTCGTAAATCTTGCGCGCCACGGTTTTGGAGATGCCCTCGACGGCCTCCAGGTCGGCGAGGCCCGCGCGCGCCACCGCGCGGGCAGCGGCGGAGTGCAGCAGCAGCGTCTTCTTGCGCCTGGCGCCGATGCCCGGCACCTCGTCCAGGGCCGAGCGCAGCCGCGCCTTGCTGCGCCCTGCCCGGTGGGTGCCGATGGCGAAGCGGTGGGCCTCGTCGCGCAGGCGCTGCAGGAAGTAGAGCGCCGGGTCGCGCAGCTGCAGCATGAAGGAGGGCTTGCCCGGCAGGAAGATGCGTTCGCGCCCGGCGTCGCGGTCCGGCCCCTTGGCGATGGCGGCGATCGGCAGGTCGCCGAGGCCGAGGTCGGCCAGCACCTCCTGGCCCACGGTGAGCTGGCCCTGGCCGCCGTCCAGCAGCACGAGGTCCGGCCAGAGGTTGCCGTCGCGCTCCGGGTCCTCCTTCAGGGCGCGCTGGAAGCGCCGGGTCAGCACCTCGCGCATCATGGCGTAGTCGTCGCCGGCGGTGGTCTCCGGGTCCCTGATCTTGAACTTGCGGTAGGCGTTCTTCTGAAAGCCTTCCGGCCCGGCGACGATCATGCAGCCATAGGGCTCGCTGCCCTGAATGTGGCTGTTGTCGTAGACCTCGATGCGCTCGGGGGTGCCCTCCAGGCCGAAGATCTCCGCCACCTGCTCGAGGAGCTTCCTCTGGCTGCTGCTCTCGGCAAGGCGGCGGGCGAGCGCCTCGCGGGCGTTGTGCAGGGCGTTGTCGATCAGCTTGCGCTTGGCCCCGCGCTGCGGCCGGCTGATCTCCACCTTGTAGTCCGCCTTCATCGTCAGGGCCTCGGCGATGAGATCCTGCTCCTCCAGGTCGTGGCTGACCAGGATCAGGCGCGGCACCGGCTTGTTGTCGTAGAACTGGGCGACGAAGGCACCGAGCACCTCGGCGATGCCCAGGCTTTTGTCGTGGCTGGGAAAATAGGCCCGGTTGCCGTAATTGCGCCCGGCACGGAAGAAGAACACCTGGATGCAGA
>DAIQBR010000067.1:5253-9841 GCA_036781105.1 Kiloniellaceae bacterium | reverse complement strand
CTGCCCGCCCTGCTCCTCGGCGGCGATGACGTCGGCATTGTCGATGCCTTCGATGTTGATGTCCTGGTGCGCCTGGATCTGCGACAGCGCGCGGATGCGGTCGCGGTAGGTCGCGGCGGTTTCGAAGTCCAGGCGCTCGGCGGCTTCCTCCATCTTCGTCGCAAGCTGCTGCTGAACCTCGTTGGAATTGCCGGTGAGGAAGCGGCGTGCCTGGGTCACCAGGTCGCGGTAGTCGGGGGCCGAGATGCGCTCGACGCAGGGCGCCGAGCAGCGCTTGATCTGGTACATCAGGCAGGGCCGCGTGCGCGCGGCATAGACGGCATCGCTGCAGGAGCGCAGCAGGAAGGCGCGCTCCAGCGCCGTGATGGTGCGGTTCACCGCGCCGGCCGAGGCGAAGGGGCCGAAGTAATCGCCTTCGCGGTTATGCGCGCCGCGGTGCTTGGTGATCTGCGGGATGGCGTGGTCGGCGGTGAGCAGGATGTAGGGGAAGGACTTGTCGTCGCGCAGCAGCACGTTGTAGCGCGGCATCAGGCGCTTGATGAGGTTGCTTTCCAGCAGCAGGGCCTCGACCTCGGTATGGGTCTCGACCACCTCCATGGCGACGGTCTCGGCCACCATGCGCAGCAGGCGCCGCGGCTGCTTGCCGATCTGAGCGTAGTTGGAGACCCGGCGTTTCAGGTTGCGGGCCTTGCCGACATAGAGCGCGTCGCCCCGGCGGTTCAGCATGCGGTAGACGCCGGGGCTGGCCGAGAGGGTCCGCACCGTCTCGGCGATCACCGCGACGCCGCGCGCCAGTCCCTCACCCAAATTCGCGTCGATGGGCCCGGAGAGGTCGATGTCCCCTTCCGTCTCCCCGTCCTCGGGCAGGTAGGGTTCGGCCGGATCCTCCTCCAGGCCCATGGCCGAGCGCTTGCCGCCCTCGGAGGGGTCGGGCCGGGCGGAAGGCGCGCGCGTTCGTTTCGGGGTTTTGGCCATGGAACGGATCGGGTCTCGGCAGCTAACTCGTTGGCGCAGAAAAGCAACGTCGCCGGGCGGGGTCAACGGGCCAGGCGCGGCGGGGGCGGACCGTGTCAGCAGCGCGACCGGCGCTGCCTCCCGGCCCCACGGATTCTATCCACCAATCCTGTGGATAAGTCTGTGTTCATCGAGGTGGTGCCTGAGCCCCTACTTAGGGAATTCTACACTTTTATGAAGTTGCTCAATAAATGGGCAAAATAATTTATCTATTTGATTTATAATACGAAAAATCAAGTCAAGATTAAAGTTAACGACCGCATCGCAAAATTGTCATCGACTCTGGGGTGTTTTTGCGCTCGCCCGTTGCACCTGTGTACAACTCGGTCTTCCCATCCGGCGGATTGGCTGACTCTGCAAGGGCTTAAGGCGCGCGGCCGAGGTCAGCCGGCACCGCGCCGCCGGATAATCTCGACCCCGATTCCACCGATATCGGCGTAGCGGTCGAGCTTTTCGATGCGGACCCTGGTCTCGCTGACCGGCGCAAAGCCGAAACAGACGTCCGAAAGCTCCTCGGCGAGGGTCTCCAGCAGGCGGAAAGTCGTGTTCAGGCAGTGATCCCGCACCGCCTTGGCGAGGCTCCCGTAGTTCACCACCTCGCTGATGTTGTCGCGGCTGGGCGGCGGATAGTCCACGGTCAGCTCGATGTTGATGCGCAGGCGCTGGCGCCGGGCGCGCTCCTCCTCGCTGACCCCGATGCTGCACGACAGGGTGAGGTCCCGGATCAGGATGCGCTGCGAGACGACGCTGGACTTCACGCGTTCGCCGGTCAGGCGGGGCTGGGTGGTCGGCATGGGGGGCTTTCGCTCGGCGTGCGACGGGGCAATCCCGGCATCCTAGAGCCCGGCGGGGGCCGTCTCAACCGCGGTGAAGCCAGCCACAACAAGGTCTTGCGCCTGCAGACCGTCGATTTCTGCCTCGGCACCGATCGCCGCCTGCTTGTGGGGTTCGAACTGGTACCAGACAAAAGCGATGTAGAGGGCGACGAAGACGGCGCCTTCCACGCGCGTGATACGCTTTCCGGTCAGCATGACCGGGACCGCCAACAGGGTGACCGCGGCCAGCACCCAGATGTCGAAGCGGAGGATCTCGGGCGACACCGTGACCGGGGTGATCATGAAGAGCGAGCCGAGGATCAGCAGGATATTGAAGATGTTGGAGCCCAGCACGTTGCCCAGGGCGACCTCGGTGTGGCCGCGCAGCGCCGCGACGATGGCGGTGGCGAGCTCCGGCAGCGAGGTGCCGACGGCGACCAGGGTGAGGCCGATGACGGTCTCCGAGACACCGGCCGCCCGGGCGATGGTGGTGGCGCCACGCACCAGCAGTTCCGAACCGCCGGCCAGGGCGACGATGCCGCCGATCACCAGCGCGGCGGCGATCCAGGCGGACTTCGGCGTGGCGCCGGCTTCCTCGATGGCCTCCAGGCCGGCGGCGGTATCGTTGCCGCCGCGCCGCTCGATGACGTAGCTCATCACCAGGTAGCCGACTATCAGCAGGATCATCACCACGCCGTGGACGAAGCTGAGGACCTGGACCCAGGCCAGCACGATGAAGACGGCGGTCGCGGCGACCATGCAGGCGGTGTCACGTAGGATGCGACGCGGTTCGCGCTCGATCGGGCAGAGCAGGGCGGCGAGGCCGAGAATCAGCAGGATGTTGGCGATGTTGGAGCCGACCACGTTGCCGATGCCGATGTCGGTGGCACCGCGCAGGCCGGCCGTGACCGTCACTACCAGCTCCGGCATGGAGGTCGCCATGGCGACCACCGTAAGGCCGATCAGCAGCGGCGACAGCCCGAAGCGGAGGGAGAGCCCGACGGCCCCGCGCAGCAGTACCTCGCCGCCGACGAACAACAGGGCCAAACCACCTCCGGCTTGCAGGAATGCGAGGGCTGTCATGTCCGGACGTGGTACCAGGCTTGTTGCAACAGCAATCGCGGCAGACCGCAGGCCCTCGAGAGCGAGGCCGGCTGTCTACCGCGGCGGGCCGCCCCTCGGCCGAACAGGTCGGGATCGAACAGGGTGAGGCCGAACAGGCCTTAGATGTCGCCCCGCGCCGGGTTTTTCAATGAAATTGTTGGCAATTGTGGGAAAGCCGCCGGGGCTCTCACCCCGGCGCTCAGCCCCTGTCGTCGTTCCCCTCGCCGCCGCCGGCAGGCTTGTCGCCCGCTGGTTGCAATTTCAGCGCGGCGGAGTTCAAGCAGTAGCGCAGGCCGGTCGGCTGCGGCCCGTCCGGGAAGACGTGGCCGAGGTGGGAGTCGCAGCGGGCGCAGAGCACCTCGGTGCGGCGCATCCACAGCTTGTTGTCTTCCTTGGTCGCGACCGCCCCCTCTTCGACCGGGGCGTAGAAGGACGGCCAGCCGGTACCGGAGTCGTACTTGGTCTGGGAAGAGAACAGCGGCTCGCCGCAGACGATGCAGTGATAGGTGCCAGGGGTCTTGGTGGCATGGTAGCGCCCGGTGAAGGCGCGCTCGGTGCCGCCCTGCTGGGTCACCATGTACTCCTCGGCGCTCAACCGGCGCAGCAGTTCGGCCTTGTCCACTTTCACTTTCTGGTCCATCGCATCTCTCCCGCAACTGTCGCCCGATAATGTGAGGCGGCGCGGCGCCGGCGGCAAGATTGGCGGCGCATCACTTCCGCGTCATCGCGCGGCCCGCTTCAGCTTCCCGCCCGCTTTAACTTTTCAATCGTCTCGTGCAGGGCGGAGAGGAAAGCCGAGCGGTCGCGCTGGGAGAAGGGCCGTGGCCCGCCGGTCACCTGGCCGGCCTCGCGCAACTCGGACATGAGATTGCGGCTGGCCAGGGCCATGCCGATGGAGCGGTCGGAGAAGCCCTTGCCGTTGGGTGCCAGCACCCGGGCGCCCGCCTTCACGCAGCGCGCGGCGAGCGGGATGTCAGCGGTGATCACCACGTCACCCGGCCCGGCGCGCTCGGCGATCCAGTCGTCGGCGGCGTCGAAGCCGTCCCCCACCACCACGCGGTGGATCAACGGGCTCACCGGCAGGGCGATAATGTCGTTGGCAACCACCTGCACGGGCCAGCCGTGGCGTTCGGCGACCTTGTAGATCTCCTGCTTCACGGGACAGGCATCGGCATCAACGTAGATGGTGCCAGGGGTTTGGCCGACGCTCGATAGGGAATCTTTCACACTTTGGCCTGGAAATGTAAGCGATTGGTTTAATTGAAAATTAGATATATTGGGCCAGCTTGGTCGCGAACACGTGTTGACGCTGAGCCACCGTCGTACCCGGCAGGTATGACACGAAGGGCCGCAGCACAATACCCTTTGGACCGAAACCGACATGACCAAGTACATAGCGAGCCCGACCCAGGGCGAGCGGACTTTCGACAAAGACGAGATCATCGTCAGCAAGACCGATATCGGCGGTCGCATCACCTATGCAAACGATGTCTTCCTCAAGGTGGCGCTCTACCGTGAGAGCGAGGTACTGGGACAGCCGCACAGCATCCTGCGCCATCCCGACATGCCGCGCTGCGTCTTCAAGCTGCTGTGGGACGCTATCCAGGACGGCCGTGAGATATTTGCCTATGTGAAGAACATGGCGAAGAACGGCG
>DAIQBR010000067.1:0-5240 GCA_036781105.1 Kiloniellaceae bacterium | reverse complement strand
TCGCACACGTGACGCCAAGCTTCGGTGGCGGCGATGAAGTCATCGGCTTTCATTCCAATCGCCGTCTGCCGCGGCGCGAGGCCTTGGACAAGGTCGAGCCTCTCTACCGGGCGCTGCTGGAGGAGGAGAACCGCCACACCAACCGCAAGGACGGCATGATGGCGGGCTATCAGCTGCTTTGCCGCACGCTTGAAGAACAGAAGGTGGAATACGACGAGTTCGTCTTCTCACTTTAAACCCGAGAAGCGCTGCGGTGCCAACGCACCTGCGCGGCCACCTGCCAAAGGACTATGCCATGCCGAACCTCAAGACTTACAGGGCCGCCTTCGACAAGGCCGAAACGGTCTGCCTGCGCGCCGCCAAGGGCGACCTGGAAGCCCGCATTACAGGCGTGGAGGAGTTCGGCGAGCTGAGCACCTGCCTCAACGCCATCAACAGCCTGCTCGATCTCGCCGATGCTTATGTGCGGGAATCGACTGCTTCCCTGGAGTTCGCCAGCCAGCGCAAATACTATCGCCCGTTTCTTCTGCGCGGCATGCTCGGCGACTTCCGCCGCGGTGCTGGGGTTATCAATTCCGCCCGGGAATCGATGCAGCGCCGTCACGAACTGACTGAAGATTTCCAGTCCGCGGTCTCGACGACTGTCGGCATCGTGTCCGGCGCGGCAGGGGAGATGAAGGGCACGGCCCAGGGCCTGGCTGCTAACGCGGAGACCATGCACGCGCAGAGCCTCACGGTCGCGAAAGCTTCGGAAGAGGCGGCAGGCAATGCCCAGTCGGTCGCCGCCGGCGCCGAGGAGCTGTCCGCCTCCATTGCCGAGATCGGCCGGCAGGTCGATGAATCGGCCAAGGTCACCGAGCTGGTGTCCGAGGAAGTCGGACGCGCCTCCGAGGCGGTCGGCAAGCTGGTCGACGCGGCGGCAAAGATCGACAAGGTGATCGCCTTCATCCGCGAAGTCGCCGAGCAGACCAATCTGCTGGCCCTGAATGCGACCATCGAAGCCGCGCGCGCCGGCGACGCGGGACGTGGCTTTTCCGTTGTGGCCCAGGAAGTGAAGACGCTGGCGAGCCAGGTCGCCAAGGCGACCTCCGAAATCACCGAGCAGGTCGTGGCCATGCAGGACGCCAGCCGCCAGACGGCGGCCTCGATCGACGGTATCAGCGGGCGCATGAACACCGTCAACGAGGTCTCCACGGCGATCGCCTCGGCGGTTCAGGAGCAGTCCGCTGCCACCGCGGAGATCAGCGGCAGCGTGCAACAGTCCGCCGCGGGCACCCAGGCCGTCTCCAGCAACATCGCTGGCATCAAGGAAACCTCGGAGAAGACCGGAGACGCCTCCAAGGAGGTCCTGCAATCCGCGGAATACCTCGCCAGCGAAGCCGAATCTCTGAACGGCAGGGTGAACGAGTTCCTCAGGCAGCTCGAGGCGACCTAACGCCGCTTGCCCCGGTACTTACCCTTGCGCGACTTGCTGGCGGCCGAGGCGCTGGCGATGCGGTCGGCGAAGCCGCCGGCACCTGAGGGCATGCCCGGCTTGTCGAGGCCGAGCTCGTGGTCCTTCAGGCGCTTGATCTCGTCGCGCAGGCGCGCGGCCTCTTCGAACTCCAGGTCGGCGGCGGCCTCGCGCATGCGGGTCTCCAGGTCGGCGATGTAGCTCTGCAGGTTGTGGCCGACCAGGTTCATGGCCTCGGCGTCGCCGGTCTTCACCGTCACGTGGTCGCGCTCGTAGACGCTCTCCAGGATGTCGGCGATCTGCTTCTTGATGGACTCCGGCGTGATGCCGTTGGCGGCGTTGAAGGCCTGCTGCTTCTCGCGGCGCCGGTTGGTCTCCTCCAGCGCGGCCATCAGGCTGTCGGTCATCCTGTCCGCATAGAGGATGACGCGGCCGTCGACGTTGCGCGCGGCGCGCCCGATGGTCTGGATCAGTGAGGTGGTGGAGCGCAGGTAGCCTTCCTTGTCGGCGTCCAGGATGCAGACCAGCGCGCATTCGGGAATGTCGAGGCCCTCGCGCAGCAGGTTGATGCCGACCAGCACGTCGAAAACCCCAAGACGAAGATCTCGGATGATCTCGATGCGCTCCAGGGTGTCCACGTCGGAATGGATGTAGCGTACCTTCAGGCCCGCCTCGTGGAGGTACTCGGTGAGGTCCTCGGCCATGCGCTTGGTCAGCGTGGTGACCAGGGTACGCATGCCCTTGGCGGCGACGTCGCGGCATTCGGCGATCAGGTCGTCGACCTGGCTCTCGGTCGGGCGGATGATGCAGATCGGATCGATCAGACCGGTCGGGCGGATGACCTGCTCGACGAAGACGCCGCCGGTCTGCTTCAACTCCCAGGGGCCGGGCGTGGCCGAGACGTAGACCGTCTGCGGGCGCATCTGCTCCCACTCCTCGAATTTCGTCGGCAGGTTGTCGATGCATGACGGCAGGCGGAAACCGTACTCGGAGAGCGTCGACTTGCGCGAGTAGTCGCCGCGGAACATGCCGTTCAGCTGGCCGATGGTGACGTGGCTCTCGTCGACGAAGAGCAGGGAGTCTTCCGGCAGGTATTCGAAGAGGGTCGGCGGCGGTTCGCCCGGTTTGCGCCCCGTCAGGTAGCGCGAGTAGTTCTCGATGCCGGCGCAGGAGCCGGTGGCCTCGATCATCTCGATGTCGAACATGGTGCGCTGTTCCAGGCGCTGGGCTTCCAGCAACTTGCCCTGCTGGTTGAAGAGGTCGAGCTGGACCTTGAGGTCCTGCTTGATCAGCTTCACCGCCTGCTGCAGCGTCGGGCGTGGCGTCACGTAGTGGCTGTTGGCGTAGACCTTGACGGCGTCCAGGCCGTCGGTCTTGTCGCCGGTCAGTGGATCGAACTCGTGGATCGCTTCCACCTCGTCGCCGAACAGGGTCAGGCGCCAGGCGCGGTCCTCGTAGTGGGCCGGGAAGATGTCGATGGTGTCGCCGCGGACCCGGAAGGTGCCGCGCTGGAAGGCGGTGTCATTGCGCTTGTACTGCAGCTCCACCAGCTTCTTCAGCAGCTCCGCGCGGTTCACTTCCTGCCCGGCCTTCACCTCCACCGTCATGGTGGCGTAGGTCTCGGGCGAGCCGATGCCGTAGATGCAGGAGACCGAAGCGACGATCACCACGTCGCGCCGCTCGAACAACGCGCGCGTCGCGGAATGGCGCATGCGGTCGATCTGCTCGTTGATCGAGCTTTCCTTCTCGATGTAGGTGTCGCTGCGCGGGACGTAGGCCTCCGGCTGGTAGTAGTCGTAGTAGGAGACGAAGTATTCCACCGAGTTGTCGGGGAAGAAGGACTTCATCTCGGCATAGAGCTGCGCGGCCAGCGTCTTGTTCGGCGCCAGCACCAGGGCGGGGCGCTGCAGGTCCGCGATGACCTGGGCGGCGGTGAAGGTCTTGCCGGAACCGGTGACGCCCAGCAGAACCTGGTCGCGCTCGCCCTGCTTGAGCCCGGCGGTCAGCTCGGCGATGGCCTGCGGCTGGTCGCCCGCCGGCGTGAAGTCCGAGACAATGCGGAAGGGTGTGCCCGCCGGCAGGTCGGCCGGTTTGGCCGGGAAGGGGCTGAGGACGGGGTTCGACATGCCCCTAATATGCATTTCTCCCGGCCGGATACCAGGGCACAGGGGCGGCCACCCTGTGAACTTCCTGTCACCTGAGTGTCAGCAGTGGCCGGGTGGCAGATTGGTCTTCCCGTTCCCCCCAAGGAAGAAGAAAAAGGGCGGGCCTTGAGCCATGTCAATGAAAAGAACACAAAAATTATGTAGAAAAATCTGCATGGCTACGAAAGTCCTGCGGGGATCTTGGGCAACGACATAGGTTGGTACAGGTCTAGTACTTCGTAGCAGGCGTCCATCTGCCCCGCACTTTGCTTCAACTCGTGCAATCAGAGAGGGGTACAGATGAGACGGATGCATTCGTTACCGACGAAAATCGGTTTGATCGTCGCTGCGGCGTTGCTGATCGCGCCGGGGGTTGTTTCAGCCGCGGACAAGCAGGGTGAGGAATACCACCGCGATTACATCTACGGTGTTCCCGAAAATCCCACCGAGGCCTGGATCCTCTCCTCGGGCGGTCGCCTGTACGATAACTGGATCAGTGCCTTGGATGCCGAGAAGCCTCCGGCGACGCATCCGGCATGGCCGGCGTCGAACACCAAGCACGAGGGCGCCAGCACTTGGCGCTGCAAGTCCTGCCACGGTTGGGATCTTCGGGGCAAGGACGGCGCCTACGGTACGGGCTCCTATAAGACGGGGATCGGCGGCGTCGGGGCGTGGGCCGGCAAGGATCCCGAAGAGATCCACAAGGTCCTGATGAACAGCACCCATGGCTTTACCCACGACATGATCCCGCCTGACGCCATGCTGCGGATCGCCGCTTTCGTCAGCAGAGGCCAGGCGGATGTGGCCGCCTACATCGGGATGGACAAATCGGTCAAGGGCAACGCCGAACGCGGTGCCGCCAAGTTCCAGACCATCTGCGCGTCGTGCCACGGCTTCGACGGCAAGGCAATGGACTGGGGTGACGCCGATGCGCCCGGTTTTGTCGGCACGGAGGCCAACGCGAATCCCTGGGAAGTGCTGCACAAGATTCGCTTCGGCCACCCGGGCGTCGAGATGGTGTCGATGGCCGCCTTCCCGCTGGAGGAAGCCATTGACATTCTCGCCTATGCCAAGACCCTGCCGGTGAAGTAACTCTTCGGCAGACCGTTTTACTCAAGACGCCAGCCCCCGGATTCTTCCGCGAGGCTGGCGTTTTCTCGACGTGGATGTCGGCGGCCATGAACTCGACGCAGTTGAAGGGCGAGGGCCGCGACGAAGCCGCTCTACAGCAGCGGTGCAAAGAGCAGCAGGGCCGCGCCGATGCCGATCGCCAGCAGGGCGCCGAGCAGCAGCCGCCTGGCCCAGCGCCTGAGGGCGCTGCCGGGGGCCAGGGGCTCATGGCGCGTGATCAGCGCCGGGTCAAACAGCATTCAGGTCAAAAGGCGCCATCGGGGAGTCCTTCTCCGGTTTGGATCCCCCCGGATGCGGTTGATGCGAGCGCCTGCGCGCCCACCGGCGTGACCTGGGCAGGCGCCGCGGCGGTCTCGTCGGTCTGCAGCGCCTCGGCCGTGACGGCGTAGCGCAGCGGCCCGCCGGGATCGAGGGCGTCGAAGGGCCAGCAGGTGACGAGGGTCACGAGGTCCCGCCCCGCGCCGGCGCGGCGCGCGGTGACGGGGCGGCGCAGGTCGATCACCTGGCGGCCG
>DAIQBR010000066.1:9398-12441 GCA_036781105.1 Kiloniellaceae bacterium | reverse complement strand
GCTGCGCGGCCGACTGCGCAAACACGGCCTGCTGGGCGCAGGCCCGGAAGGAGAGGCGACCTAGACTCCGCCGCCGGGCAACTCAAAGGTCGAGCGCTTGCCGAGATCGTCGCGGTGCGCCGTGAGCCAGGCCTCAGCCGTCGCCCGGCCGGTTTCCTTCAGTCCGGAAAGAAAGCCCCGGTCGGTCCTCTGCTTGCTCGAAACATCGAGGCCTTGCATACCGGCGCCGCCGTGCAGCAGATGCAGCTTGAGATCCTTCACCTTGGCGCCGAGCCCGCTCCGGGCGCCTGCCCGGCCGCGTCCCGCCATCTGCCCCATGTAGCCGAGCGCTTCCAGTTCGCGCATCAGCGGCGCATTGAACATGATCTGGCTGCGCCGGGTGTCGATCTGCCGCGGACTGCGCGGCACATCGTCCGTGGTCGGCGAGTCGATCTGCACGATCAGCACGTCGTGGCTGTCGCAGTGAAAGACCAGCGGAAAGATCGTAGGGTTGGCCATGAAACCGCCGTCCCAATAGTGCACATCGTCGATCGCCACCGCCTTGTAGAGATGCGGCAGGCAGGCGGAGGCGAGCAGCGCCTCGACGCACATGTCGTCGTTCTCGAAGACCACGGCGCGGCCCTGCTTCAGATCGGTGGCGGAGATGAACAGCCGCGGCGCACGCGGGTGCTTCAAGGCCTCGAAGTCGATGACGTCTTCCAGCATGCCGCGCAGCGGGTTCACATCCAGCGGATTGAGCTGATAGGGCGAGAACATCCGCGTCATCATCCGGAAGGCGGGTGCCGCCATGAGCGGCGGGCCGAAATCGGCAAGGTCGCCGACCCGGCGCCACAGCCGGTCCAGCCCCTCGCGCGCCCCCCTGCGGCCTCCGGCCTGCCAGCCCGCGGCCAGGGCGGCCGCGTTGAGCGCGCCGGCACTGGCCCCGCTCAGCCCTTCGATCTCCAGCCAGGATTCCTCGAGCAAGCGGTCGAGCACGCCCCAGGTGAAGGCGCCGTGAGCGCCGCCGCCCTGCAGGGCAAGGGAGAGGGAACGGCGGGCCGCGCGTCCGGTGCGCAGGGGCGTCGCTAGGCGACGCGGGCGGGCGGACTCCCGAACCTCCGTCCGGGCGGCCCCCCGGGCGCTGCTGTGCGCACTGATGTTTTGGCTGGCCATACTGCCTCCAGACGGGGTCTGGGGCATTTTCCTCAGATCCGGCTCTTGGCGGCCGGGCAGGGCCGGCCAAGGGAGGGCGCGGCTCTGGAGAAGCTTCTATTCGCTATTCGTGAACAGGCACTTAAAGCAGGCATACCATTGATTTGCCGGCACTGCCGGCGAACCGCCCCCCAAGGCCCCGCCAGGGCGCCAGGCGGGAACCAGGAAAGTCACACCGGTGTTGTGGAAAAGCCCGCCGGATTCGACTATGTGTCAAGGCGCCGCCGCCCCGGCATGGGGGGCGGCGGTGTTGCCAGAGGGCCCGTCAGAAGGCCCCGGCGCAGGGGTCTGCCAGAAGCCGGCTCCGCAGGTCAAACCCATGGGAGGAAAGTGCGTTGGAAAACATCGGCAAAGCCGTCAGCCGCAACGGCCTGGGTCAGCACGGGCTGAAGGACATCGGGACCGCCTACTGGAACCTCGACGTTGCCGCGCTCTACGAAGAGAGCCTGAAACGGGGCGAGGGTGAACTCGCCGAGGGCGGCGCCCTGGTGGTGCTGACGGGCAAGCACACCGGCCGCTCACCGAAAGACAAGTTCATCGTCCGCGAGGCCGAGACGGAAGGCAACATCTGGTGGGGCGACGTGAACGTCGCCATCGACGAAGCCGGCTTCGAGCGCCTTTACGGCAAGCTCGTGGAGTACATGAAGGGCCGCGACGTCTTCGTCCAGGACGTCTATGCCGGCGCCGACCTGGAGCACCGCCTGCCGGTGCGCGTGGTCAGCGAGAGTGCCTGGCATGCCCTCTTCACCCGCAACATGTTCATCCAGCCGCCGCTCGGCGACCTCGGCGACTTCCAGCCGAGCTTCACCGTGCTGCACGCCCCCTTCTGTCACGCCGACCCAGCAGCCGACGGCACCAACAGCGAAAGCTTCATCGTCGTCAGTTTCGCACGCCGCATGGTCATCATCGGCGGCACGGTCTATGCGGGCGAGATCAAGAAGTCGATCTTCTCGATCCTCAACTACCTGCTGCCGGAGAAAGACGTCCTGCCGATGCACTGCTCGGCGAACATCGGGCCGGCCGGCGACACGGCGATCTTCTTCGGCCTCT
This sequence comes from Kiloniellaceae bacterium, assembly GCA_036781105.1. Classification (GTDB taxonomy): domain Bacteria; phylum Pseudomonadota; class Alphaproteobacteria; order Kiloniellales; family Kiloniellaceae; genus Pelagibius. The sequence goes on along the minus strand of DAIQBR010000066.1, from coordinate 10,200 downwards.
CGGGCACCGGCAAGACGACGCTGTCGGCAGACGCCAGCCGCAGCCTGATCGGCGACGACGAGCACGGCTGGGGTCCCAACGGCATCTTCAACTTCGAAGGCGGCTGCTACGCCAAGGTGATCCGTCTCGACCCCTTGGCCGAGCCGGAGATCTACGCCACCACCGGCCGCTTCGGCACGGTGCTGGAAAACGTCGTCATGGATCCGATGACCCGGCTGCTGGATCTCGACGACAACCGCTATACCGAGAACACCCGGGCGAGCTATTAGCTCGACTTCATTCCCAACGTGGTGAAGGACGGCCGCGGCGGCCAGCCGCAGAACATCGTCATGCTGACGGCCGACGCCTTTGGCGTACTGCCGCCGATCTCCAAGCTGACGCCCGAGCAGGCCATGTACCACTTCCTCTCCGGCTACACCGCGCGGGTCGCCGGCACGGAAAAGGGCATGGGCGCCGAGCCTTCGGCAACCTTCTCGACCTGCTTCGGCGCGCCCTTCATGCCGCGGCATCCTTCGGTCTACGCCAAGATGCTGGGCGACAAGATGGCGGCCAGCGGCGCCAACTGCTGGCTGGTCAACACCGGCTGGACCGGCGGTGCCTACGGCACCGGCGAGCGCATGAAGATCGCCTACACCCGCGCCATGGTGCGCGCCGCGCTGGATGGCCGGCTCGGCAGCGCCGGCGTCGCCCGGCACCCGCAGTTCGGCCTGCTGATGCCCGAGAGCTGCCCCGACGTGCCGGCGGAGGTGCTGAACCCACGCAACACCTGGCGCGACAAGCAGGCCTACGACCTGACGGTGCG
>DAIQBR010000066.1:0-9388 GCA_036781105.1 Kiloniellaceae bacterium | reverse complement strand
AGCAGTTCGAGACCTACGTCGGCGACGACGTGGTCGCCGCCGGCATCCGCGCCGCCGCCTGACCCGAACTCACCATGCAGCCAGACACGGCCCGCCTCCTTCCGGGGGCGGGCCGTCGCTTTTCCGGCCCGCCGCCGCCTATACTGCGGGACCGATAGGGGAGAGTTGCGTGAGGAGTGAGACCGCCGAGTTGGTGCTGGACGTGGCCCAGAGCCTGGCGCAGACGCGCGGTTTCAAAGGCTTCAGCTTCCGCGACCTTGCCGCCGCCATCGGCGTGAAGTCGGCCAGCATTCACTACCATTTTCCCAGCAAGGCCGATCTCGGTGTTGCCCTGGTGCGGCGCTACCGCGAGGGCTTCGAGGACAGCCTGCGCGAGGCCGAAGCGCGCGGCGCCGCAGTCCCTGGCCGGCTCAAGGCCTTCGTGGAGATTTTCCGCGCCAGCCTTGACGAGGACCGCCTCTGCCTCTGCGGCATGCTGGGTGCCGAGCGCGACAGCCTGCCGCCGGACGTCGCCGCCGAGGTGCGCGACTTCTTTATCTTCTGCGAGGACTGGCTTGCGACGCAGATGAAACAGGGCCGCCAGGACGGCTGTCTCGACTTCACCGGCGCGCCGCAGGTGCCGGCGCTGCAGTTGCTCGCGCTGCTGGAAGGCGGCCTCGTGGTGGCGCGCAGCCTGGGCGACCCCGCCCGCTTCGACAAGGCGACCGCCTGCTTCCTGCGCGGACTGAAATCCGGCGGCTAGTCCGCGCCCTCGGTTTCGATATTAATGGTCTTGCCGCAGTGCTTGCAGTGCACGGCGTCGGGATCATGACGAGTCAGTCCGCAGTCCGGGCATCGGTAACGGACCTTGCGCGGCTGAAACACGGTCTGCGCCAGGCGCAGGAACAGCGCCACCCCCACCACCATGATGACCACCGCCAGCAGGCGGCCGGCATCACCCTCCATGGTGATATCGCCGAAGCCTGTGGTGGTGAGGGTGGCGACGGTGAAGTAGAGCGCATCAACATAATTGCCGATATCCGGGTTGCGGCCGAACTGCAGCACGAAGACCATCGCCGTCGTGACGAAGATGAAGACGCCCAGATTGATGCAGGCGACGATGAGGTCTTCGTGCAGGCGGAACACCCGGGTCTCTCGGCGCAGGTCGCGCAGTACATGGTAGGAATGCACGAGGCGCAAAGCGCGAAGCACCCGCAGGAAGGCAAGGTTTGTGCTGATGAGCGGCGCCAGCAGCAGAGTGAAGATCACCAGGACGTCGGCCACGGTGTAGGGTTGCCGCAGCATGCGCAGCTTGCTGGGCGCGATCCACAAGCGGGCCAGGAAATCGGCGAGGATGAAGGTGCCGATGATGAAGTCGGCGACGAGAATGAAGGGCGTTGGAAAGTCGGGTGCCGTCACGATGAAGAAGGCAATGGTCGCCAGGTCGAAGGCGATGAGGCCATAACGGAAGTTGGTCGCCCGCTTACTGCCGCCGGTATAGAGGTTGCTCAGCGTCTTCTTCAGCTGTGCTGCGGCCATATGGTTTCCTTGTCCCTCGTCCTCTATGCCAGGAACGCCGGCAAGCGATCCAGAACTTTCTCCACATCCTCTTCCGTGGTGAAGAGATGTGCCGAGAGGCGGATTCGCCCGTAGTCCGCCCAGACCAGGATACCCTCTTCCGCAGCGCGGTGCATCACGCCCTCGGCATCGGAGGACTGGAAGCAGACGTTGCCGGCATGGCGTTCCGGCCCGGCCGGCGTCATCACCTCCAGTCCCTGCTCCGTCAGGCCGGCGATAAGGCGTTCCGCCAGGGCACGGACATGGGCGGCGACGGCCTCGATGCCGAAACTTTCGATGTAGGCGAGGGACTCGCCGAGAAGGTAGGCACCGAGGTGGCCGGCATTGCCGTATTCGAAGCGCCGCGCGTCCGGTTTCATCACGTAATCGGCCGGCGCCGCGCCCGCCGTGGCCGAGGCCCAGCCGACACCGCCCGGCGCAAAGTCCGGCTGGCGCCGCCGGTTCCAGATGAGAACGCCGTCGTGGACGCCGAGGGCGAACTTGTAGCAGGCACTCACAACGAAGTCCGCGAGGTCGGCGCGCAGCGGCACGGCGCCGAAGGCATGGCTGGCATCGACCAGCAACAGGGCAGGGGAGCGCTGCAATCCGCTCGCGATCTTCTCCAGGTCGACGTGCTGGCCGGTGAGGGCATTCACCTGGCTGACGTAGACGAGGCGGGTGCGGCCGTCACAGGCGGCGCGCAGGTCTTCTTCCTTCAGCACCCAGCCCTGGGCGGGCACGAGGCGCAACTCGACACCCCGCGCCTTCAGGCTGGCCAGGGCAAAGCGGCCGGAGGCGTAATCCAGTTCCGGCGCCACCACGTTGTCGCCAGGCCGCCAGTCGATGCCCGACACCACCTTCATAATGCCGTCGGAGGCATTGCCGATCAGAGCGACGTCACCGGGCTCGGCATGGCTCAGACGCGCGACCGCCGAGCGGACCCCGTCGTCTACATCCCAATGCGACCAGTAGCCCGGATGTCCGCCGGCCTTGTCGTGGGCGAAGCGCTCGAAGGCCTCGCGGTGCTTCACCAAGAGGGGCGGCTCGCCGCCGGTCGCCAGGTGGATCTTTCCCTCCAGGCTGATGAAATCGGATTTGGGGGCGGGCAGGGCGCGACTCACTGACCGCCCTCAGCCGTGGCCGCAGCAATCGTCGCCGGCCTGCTTCGGCGGACAGGGAACCGTACCGTAGGAACAAAAAACACAGCAGTCACCCGGCTTCGGCTTCAGGATCGCACCACAGCCCTTGCAGTCGTAGAACCACTGACAGGCGTCCGTCGGCATGGTTTCCGTTTCCGCATGTCCGCAACGCGGACAGGTGAGGGTGGAACGCAATTCAGATCGTGAAGGCCGCATCTGTCTGCCTCCGTCGACTAAGTCGGAGGTAGCTTAAAGCTGCTTAAGCAGGTCGTCGACGGTCGTTTCCTGGCGTCTGAGGGAGAACGGCACCTCCTGCCTGGCCGCAAGCCCAAAAGGATCACCCGCAGTGACCTCACTTACTGAATCAGCAAATGCGCCCAAAGAAGTGCAGTAGTTCAAATCGTCCGCGTCTTCATCATCGATATTTTCATAGTCGACGAAAGTCCGTGCATCAGGATAGAGGAAGCAGATGCTACGACGAGCGCTCCCATCATCAAGCGTCCAAAAGCCAGGGATGACTTTGCCGCGACCGGGGTGCCACAAGTAAGCAGTTCCATCTGCCGCAAGATACTCTACTTGAGCACCTGGACTGAGCCTCTGGCGGCAAGGTTTGTAGAAGGCGGTCGGTTCAAGAGGGAGCCCACAAGGATCTCCATGACCCGCAAAGGTCAGAATCGTCTTGTCGGCAAGATAGCTGCGAGCTTCTTCCAGAGGCTTTTTATAGATCTCGTATACCGGGGGCCCCAGGGCTTCACTGCTATAGCCTGCACAACCGGCAAACAGGACTCCCACCAAGGCAAAAATCGATAAGCGCCACACCTGATCACCCCTCAGAATGAGCTTCAATTAGTGCGCCTCGGCCCAGTTGGCGCCGGTGCCGGCGTCGGCCACCAGCGGCACCGACAGTTCCACCGCCGGCTGGCAGGCGGTCTCCATCACCTCACGCACCAGGGCCGAGGTCTTCTCCACCTCTTTTTCCGGCACTTCCAGCAGCAGTTCGTCGTGCACCTGCAGCAGCATGCGCGCGGAGAGCTTTGCGTTCTCCAGCGCCGGCGGCACGCGGATCATGGCGCGCTTGATGATGTCGGCCGCGGTGCCCTGGATCGGCGCGTTGATGGCGGCGCGCTCGGAGAAGCTGCGCATCGCCGGGTTCTTGTCCTTGATGCCCGGCACGTGGATCTTGCGCCCGAACAGCGTGGTAACGAAGCCGCGCTCGCGCGCCGCCTTCTTCATCTCGTCCATGTAGTCGCGGATGCCCGGATAGCGCTTGAAGTAGGCGTCGATGTAGTCGCGCGCCTCGCCCTGGGCGATGCCGAGGTTCTGCGCCAGGCCGAAGGCGGAGATGCCGTAGATGATGCCGAAGTTGATCGCCTTGGCCTTGCGCCGGATCATCGGGTCCATGCCCTCGACGGGGATGCCGAAGACCTGCGAGGCAGTGATGGCGTGGATGTCCTGGCCCTCGTGGAAGGCCTGCTTCAGGGCGTCGACCTCGGCGATATGGGCGGTGAGGCGCAGTTCGATCTGGCTGTAGTCGACGGAGAGCAGCACAGACCCCTTCTCGGCGACAAAGGCGGTGCGGATCTTGCGGCCTTCCTCGGTGCGCACCGGGATGTTCTGCAGGTTGGGATCGTTCGAAGAAAGCCGCCCGGTCGAGGCGACCGCCTGCGAATACGACGTATGCACCCGCCCGGTGTTCGGATTGATCTGGGTCTGCAGCGCGTCGGTGTAGGTGCTCTTCAGCTTCGACACCTGGCGCCAGTCGAGCACGCGGGCCGGCAGGTCGTGACCCTGGGCGGCGAGCCCTTCCAGGATATCCGCGCCGGTGGCATAGGCGCCCGACTTGCCCTTCTTGCCGCCTTCCAGCGACATCTCGTCGAAGAGGATCTCGCCGAGCTGCTTGGGCGAGCCGATGGTGAACTCGCGGCCGGCCAGCTTGTAGATCTGCTTCTCCAGCTCGCCGATGCGCTTGGCGAAGTCATTCGACATGCGGCGTAACGTATCGCGGTCGACCTTGATACCGGTCAGCTCCATCTCCGCCAGCACCGGCACCAGGGGCCGCTCGATGGTCTCGTAGACCGTGGTCAGGCGATCGGTGACCAGGCGCGGCTTCAACAGTTCATGGAGCCTGAGCGTGATGTCCGCATCCTCGGCGGCATAGTCCAGCGCCTTGTCCAGCGGCACCTTGTCGAAGGTCACCTGATTGCGGCCGCTGCCGGCAACGTCCTTGAACTTGATGGTCTGGTAGTCGAGATGGAGCTGCGCCAGCTCGTCCATGCCGTGGCCGTGCAGGCCGCCTTCCACCACGTAGGACAGCAGCATGGTGTCGTCGATCGGCGCCACCGAGATGCCGTGGCGCGCGAAAATCAGCATGTCGTACTTGATATTCTGGCCGACCTTGAGAACGCCGGAATCCTCCAGCATCGGCTTCACCGCGGCGATGGCCTTTTTCAGCGGAATCTGCTTGGGCGCCTCGGTGGCGCCGTCGAGGTCGAGGCTGCCGTCGGCCGGCCCCGTGCCCTTGTGGCCGAGCGGGATGTAGCAGGCCTTGCCCGGGGCCGTGGAGAGCGAGATGCCGACCAGTTCCGCCGCCAGCGGGTCGAGACCGGTGGTCTCGGTATCCACCGCGATAACGCCGCGGACCTGTGCCGCGGCCACCCAGCGCTCCAGCGCCGGCAGGTCCTGCACCAGTTCGTAGGAGGCTTCCGCGGCGGATTCCGGCGGCGCTGCCGCTGCCGCTTCTGCCGTCTCCTCGGCGCCGCCCAACTGGTCGGAGAGGCGGCGCAGCAGCGAGCGGAACTCGTAGCGCTCCAGAAAGGCGCGCAGGTCCTCGGCAACCGGCTGCTTCAGCGTGAAGCCGTCGAGGGAGACCGTCACCGGCACCTCTGGATCGAGCCGCACCAGCTGCTTGGAGATGCGCGCCAGCTCGGCGTTCTCGATCAGCTTCTCGCGGCGCTTCACCTGCTTGATCTCGCCGGCGCGCTCCAACAGTGTCTCCAGATCGCCGTACTCGGTGATGAGCTGGGCGGCGGTCTTGATGCCGATGCCGGGCACGCCCGGCACGTTGTCGGTGGAATCGCCGGCCAGCGCCTGCACGTCGACCACCTTCTCCGGCTGCACGCCGAACTTCTCGACCACCTCGTCGCGCCCGATCAGGCGGTCCTTCATGGGGTCGAGCATGGCGATGCCGCCGTCGACCAGCTGCATGAGGTCCTTGTCGGAGGAAACGATGGTGACCTCGGCGCCGGCCGCCTTGGCCTGGCGCGCGTAGGTGGCGATGAGGTCGTCGGCCTCGTAGCCGTCCAACTCGATGCAGGGCAGGTTGAAGGCCCGCGTCGCCTCGCGGATCGCGGAGAACTGCGGGATCAGGTCCTCCGGCGGCTCCGGGCGGTGCGCCTTGTACGCGGGATAGATGTCGTTGCGGAAGGTCTTCGCCCCCGCATCGAAAATGACCGCGATGGCGTCGGCGTCGCTGTCGCGCAGCAGCTTCACCAGCATGTTGGTGAAGCCGAAGGTGGCATTCGTCGGCACGCCTTCTGAGGTGCTGCGCGGCGGAATGGCGAAATAGGCCCGGAAGATATAGCCGGATCCGTCGACCAAGTAGAGATGCTTGTAGGGGGCGTTCTTCATGCCGGGAGAATGCAGGAGCCCCCCGGCGAAGTCGAGCGCTCAGCGTCCCGGCGAAGGCCGCAACGCTGACAGCCTGCTGACTATTGCGCCGCGCCCTGCTTCAGCACGAAGCGGCGCCCGCAGTAGGGGCAGTCGATCTGGCCCTTGCCTTCCATGTTGAGGAAAACGCGGGGATGGCCGAGGCCGCCCTTGCCGCCGTCGCAGGCCACCTTGGGGCTGTCGACCTCAAGGGTTTCCGGGGCGAGGATTTCTGGCGGCGCCATCTCAACATTTCTCCGTAAGCTGCGGGCTGGCCGCGATGATAGCGCCACCGGGCGGGTAATCAATCCCCCGGTTGCGGGGTCGCTTCGGGTGCGGCCGGGGGCGCCATGGCGGAGCGGAAGTCCTGGTACTTGCCGCCGGCGCTGCGCGGAATCTCGCTGTGGTAGGTGATACGGACAGGGAAGGCATGGCCGCTGCGCAGTTCCAGCCAGTCGCTGAGCCGCCCGGCCTCCTCCGCCGTCAGCTCGCGGTCGGCCACCAGCTTGATCTCGATGTCGTCGACGGCGTGCTGGACGATCTGGTACTGCCGGATCTCCGGGATCTCCGTGTAAAACATGTCGCCCAGCAGCGGCCAGCCCCGGCGGCCGTCGGGATAGACCAGCATGTCGCGGACGCGGCCCAGAATCCGTTTCAGCACCGGCAGGCCGCGCCCGCAGGGGCAGGGTTCCCCCACCTCGGCCAGGTCGCCCACCACGTAGCGGATCATCGGCATGGCGAAGTTCATCAGCGGCGTCACCACCACCTCGCCGACCTCGCCCGGGCCGCAGGGCTGGCCGGCGGCGTTCAGCACCTCGACCACGCCCGCCTCCGACTGCACGTGGTAGTGTTCCTGTTCCGGGCACTGCAGGGCGAGGTAGCCGGCTTCCTGGGTGCTGTAGAGGTCGACGATCTTCAACCCCCAGACCTCGCGGCAGAGCCTGCGGGTCTGCGGATCCAACAGCTCCGAGAGCGTGCGCACCTCGCGCAGTCCGGGCAGGGCGATGGCGTGCTCGCGGCAGTACAGCAGGAGGTCGCGCAGGGCCGAGGGGTAGGTCAGGAGATAGTCCGGCCGCACCCGCTGCAGCCATTCCGCCTGCTCCTCGGTGCGGCTGGCGATTGTCAACACGTCGGCCGGACCGGTCGCGAACAATCCCTGGGTCGAGCGGCCCCAGTTGCTGCCCCGGGCGCCCTTGGGATAGTCGCCCGTGCCGCTGGGCAGCGAACGGATGGCGGCGAGGCGGCCGCTGAAATCGCGCCGGTGCCAGAAGTGCTCGCGCAGGGTGACGGCGTGCCAGATGAGCTGCACCATCGCCGAGCCCACGGCCTTGATCGGCCGCCCGGTGGAGCCGCTGGTGGAGACCTCGTAGGTCCCGCCGTGGCCCTCCGGCAGCTGCGGACTGACCAAAGCTGGCCCGGCCTCCTGCAGTTCCGCCCGGGTCAGGCGCGGAATGCGCGCCCAGACCTCCGGTGTCAGCGCCTTGCCGGGCAGGTAGCCGGCCTGGGCGAGGCGCTCGCGGTAGAAGGGCAGTTGCCGGTAGGCATGCTCCAGCAGGGCGCCAGCCTGGACCAGCTGCCGGTCGCGGTGCTGTGCCGGCGTCCACCACTGGCTCTCCTCGAGCTGGAACAGCAGAGCGGCAAGCTGCGCCTGCCGCGGCCCCGGAACCGCCGGCCAGGCGATGGTGCTGTGGGCCGAGAGCAGCGGCCGATAGGAAGGCGGCGGGGCGGGCATGGCCTCCCCGGATAGCACCCGCGGCATCTGCCCGGCAACCGCGCCGCCCGGGCCGGGGCACGCCGGCCCTCGGTTGACCCGGCCTTGGTTGACCCTGGCGGGGGCCGGGTGGTACCCCTTTGCCGCGCCGCCCCCCGCCCTTGAGGCGCAGAGATTCCTGCTGGAGCAGGCAGCCATGAACAGCGATATCCCCAACCGGCGGAATGCCGGCGAGACCGCAGCGGCACAGCACGGCACGGCCGCCCTGCCGGAGCTGGCGGTTTCCGTGCAGGGACTGACCAAGACCTACAAGGCCAGCGGCAAGGCCGCGGCCAAGACCGCGCTGAAGGCGGTCGACCTCGACATCCCGCGCGGCAGCCTGTTCGGCCTGCTGGGTCCCAACGGCGCCGGCAAGTCGACCCTGATCAACATCCTCGCCGGGCTGGTGAACAAGACCGCCGGCAGCGCCAGCATCTGGGGTTACGACATCGACCGCGACCCGCGCCAGGCACGCGCGGCCATCGGGGTGGTGCCGCAGGAACTGAACATCGACCCCTTCTTCACGCCGCGCGAACTGCTGGAGCTGCAGGCCGGGCTCTACGGCGTGCCGCCGGCCGAGCGCATGAGCGACCGCATCCTCTCGGCCATGGGCCTCGCCGACAAGGCGGAGGCCTATGCCCGCACCCTGTCCGGCGGCATGCGCCGCCGCCTCATGGTGGCCAAGGCCATGGTGCATCAGCCGCCGGTGCTGGTGCTCGACGAGCCGACCGCCGGCGTCGACATCGAGTTGCGCCAGCAGCTCTGGGCCAACGTGCGCGAACTGAACCGCGCCGGCACCACGGTGCTGCTCACGACGCACTACCTGGAAGAGGCCGAGGAGCTGTGCGACCGCATCGCCATCATCAACCACGGCAAGGTAATCGCCTGCGACGACACCGACAAGCTGCTGGCACGGCTCGACAACAAAGCGCTGACCCTGGTGTTCGACCGCGACCTGGAGGGCCTGCCCGACTGCCTCGCGGGCTTCACGCCGGAGCAGACCGGGCCGCGCCGCCTGCAGTTCCGCTACCACGTCAGTGAAAGCCCCGTGGCGCAGATCCTCGACGCGGTCTGCGGCGCCGGCCTCTCGGTCGTCGACATGTCGACCGAGGAGACCGACCTGGAGGACATCTTCCTGCAGTTGACGCGCGGTGCGCATGACGGCAACGCCGGCGAAGACGCCGCTTGAGGCGAGCGGCCCGATGCGCGCGTTGACGGGCCTTTTTCTGCCCGGCCTCCTGCTCATCCTGCTGGCCGCCTGCGCGCCCCGCCTCGCGCCGCCGGGGCCCGGCCTGGCCGCCCAGGACCTCGCCGCCCC
>DAIQBR010000065.1:11861-12480 GCA_036781105.1 Kiloniellaceae bacterium | reverse complement strand
ACGTCGACCTGGTGCGCCGCCTGGGTTCCCGGCGCATCGTTCTGCTGGAGAGCGCCGCGGTCACCTCGGCCGCGCGTTACCGCCGCGACGGCTGGTGGCTGCGCCCGGCGCGCAATCTCACGCTGCTGACGCTGTGGTTTCTCGGGCTGCCGCCGGCCTGGCTCGCGCGGCTTTATGGCTGAGCCCGGGGGTCGCCGGCCGCACCGCCATCTCGTGGTGATGGCCCGCGCCCCGCGCCTCGGCATGGTGAAACGGCGCCTTGCCCGCGACATCGGCGAGGTCGAGGCGCTGCGCTTCTATCGCGCGCTGACCGGCCGGCTGCTGAACGATCTCTCCGGCGATCCGCGCTGGCAGACCTGGCTGGCGCTGACGCCCGACGCGGCCGCGCGCGATCCACGCGGCCTCTGGGGCTTCCGCGGGCCGGTGGTGGCCCAGGGGCCGGGCGACCTCGGCACCCGCATGGTCCGACTGTTCGAAACCCTGCCCCCCGGACCCGTCGTTATCGTCGGCAGCGACATCCCCGGCATCACCCGGGCAAGCGTCTTTGCCGCCTTCCGGGCGCTGGGCGCGCACGACTGGGTCTTCGGCCCGGCCGAGGACGGCGGCTACTGGCTGGTCG
>DAIQBR010000065.1:0-11803 GCA_036781105.1 Kiloniellaceae bacterium | reverse complement strand
GCCCTGGCCGACACGCTGGCAAACCTGGAGGGCAGCCGGGTCGCTTTCGTCGACCGGCTGCGCGACGTCGACGACGCGGGGGACCTTGCGCTGCTCTAGAGAAACGTCGCGATCTGCTGCAGCGGCTTCTTCACCTTGGCGTGGCGCGGCACCGTGGCGTTTTCCGCCGCGTGGCCGGCAACGAGGATCATGTAGGGCTTCTCGTTCTCCGGCCGGCCGCAGATCTCGTTGAGAAAACGCATGGGGTTCGGCGTGTGGGTGAGCGTCGCGAGGCCGGCGCAGTGCAGCGCGGTGATCAGCATCCCGGTCGCGATGCCCACCGACTCACCGATGTAATAGTTCTTGCCGATCCGACGGTTTTCGTCGACGCGGTAGCGCTCGGCGAAGATGACGATCAGCCAGGGGGCGGTCTCCAGGAAGGGCTTGTCGGCGTCGGTGCCCAAGGGCGTCAGGTCGCTCAGCCAGTCCTCGCCCGCCTTGCCGGCATAGAAAGCGCGCTCCTCGGCCTCCGCCGCCTCACGGATGCGCCGTTTCACGGCGGGGCCCGAAACGGCGACGAAGTGCCAGGGCTGCAGGTTCGCCCCGTTGGGCGCGCGCCCGGCGGTGCGGATGCAGTCCTCGATGATGCCGCGCGGCACCGGCGCCGGCGAGAAATCGCGCACCGAATGTCGCGTCTTCATCTCTTCGAAGAAGTGCCGTGCCCGCTCGGCCATCTCGGCGTCGCTGAAGTCGCGCCGATCCGGCAGCGGAATCGCCTCGTAGTCGGGCGCCAGGCTGGCTTCGTTCATCGCAGGCTCCTTATGCCGGCATCTCCGGATCAAGACGCCTCGAGAAGGCAGTAAAGCGACTCCACTCCCCGGTTTCAAAGGGCAAAGGAAGATGACGCGATGAACTTTTCGGGATGAGCCGCCCGGCTCAGCTTGCCGCCTTCAGGTGTTCCTTCAGGCGCGGCATGAGTTCGACCAGGTTGCAGGGGCGGTGGCGCGAGTCGAGCTGAAACTTGAGGATGTCCTCCCAGCCGTCCTTGCAGGCCGAGGGCGAGCCGGGCAGCGCGAAGAGATAGGTGCCGTCGGCGACGCCGCCGATGGCACGGCTCTGCATGGTGGAGGTGCCGACCTTCTGGTAGCTCAGCATGCGGAACAGCTCGCCGAAGCCTTCGATCTCCTTCTCCATCACCTGCTTGAAGGCCTCCGGCGTGACGTCGCGGCCGGTCACGCCGGTCCCGCCGGTGGTGATGATGCAGTCGATCTGGGGATCGGCGATGAGGGCCTTCAGCGCGGCGACGATCCTGTCCTGATCGTCGGTGACGATCTCGCGCCTGGCCACCTTGTGGCCGTCGCCGGTGATCATCTCGACCAGGCGGTCGCCGGACCTGTCGTCGGCCAGCGTCCGGGTGTCGGAGATGGTCAGGACGGCAATGTTGACGGGCAGGAAGGGAAGCTTTTCGTCAATTCGAGCCATGGAGCGCGACCTCGGAGCGGGTTCCGTCCAAGGCTTCGTAGCGCGGCCAGTCCCCGCCTGCAAGTCGTTCCAGCGAGGGGGCCGGCTGGCCCAGGCGCTGGCGGTAGATCCACAGGTTGGTCAGCACGCGCTCGATGAACAGGCGGGGTTCCTTCGAGGGCAGGGCCTCGATGAACAGCAGCGGGTCGTCATCGGCCTTGATGGCGCGCTCCCACTTGCCCAGGTTGCCCGGGCCGCCGTTGTAGGCGGTGGTCAGGCGGAAGAGGTCGCCCTGCACGCGCTCGTGCGCCAGCAGATAGGCGATGTAGCTCTGACCCAACTCCATGTTGAGGCTCGGTTCGAACAGTTCGTTGCGCCCGTTGCCGCGATGGTAACGGCGGTCGCGGGCGATGTAGCTTGCGGTGCGCGGCATCAGCTGCATCAGGCCGCGCGCGCCGTCCGGGCTCATGGCGCGGGTGTTGAAGCCCGATTCCTGGCGCATCATGGCGTAGATCAGCGCGCGGTCGACGGAGAAGCCGCTCTGCGGCTGCCACGGCGGAATCGGATAGAGCGCGGCATCGACGACGCCGCCGATCTCGTCTGTCATGTCGGCATGTGCCAACTGGCTGCCCATGCGAAAGGCCAGCGCCGGCATCTTCGCATACTGGGCCAGGGCCAGCAGGGCCTCGCCCATTTCCTGGTCACCCCACTCACCGGCGCCGACGAGCTCGCTCTCGGCACGCTCCCGGTCGCCGATCTGCAGCAGGGCCAGCGCGCGTCCGCCCGCCGGGTTGTTGTTGAGGCGCTGGACGACCTGCGGTGCCAGCTGGTGGGTCCCGAAATCGAACTCGAAGGGCATGCCCAGGGCGCGGCGCGCCAGTAGGCCATAGAAAGTGCGCGGATAGTCGGCGGCGCGGCGCAGCAGCGGGCTGCTGCGGTCGGGGCGCTGCTGCTTCAAGTGGGCGCGGGCGGCCCAGTAGGCGCCGGCAGCGGCGTTCCAGCCCGCGACATTGTCGGAGTTGGCGAGAGTCTCGAAGTAGACCGCCGCTTCGTCGATGCGGCCGAGGCGCCAGGCGGCGAGCCCCGCGATCCAATTGATCATCGGCGCGGCGCGGCCGGAGCGCTGTGCGGCCGGCACAGCCAGTTCGTAGGCGCGCTCGGGGCGACCGTAGTAGAACCAGCCGCTGGCAACCAGCGCGCGGGCCTCGTCGAGTTCGACGCTGTCGAGCAGTTCCTGCACGGAGCGTTGCGCGAGCAGATCCTCGGTCACGCTGAAGCGCTGCTTGTGCACGTTGCGGCGTACCTGGCGCAGCACGCGCGAGACCTTGCCGCGGGTGGCGCGGGAGCGCTGGCGCGGCGAGGTATAGTCATAGTTGGCGCGCTGGCCGGCCCAGGAAACCGCGTTGCTTGCGGTGATCGGCGGCTGCGGGCGGCGGTAGTTGGCGGGGCGGCGCTTCAGCGCCAGCTGATAGATGCGCTTGGCCTCGGGATGGTCGGCGTAGTGGTCCATCCACTCCTTCAGCTCGATGTACTTCGAGCGGTAAGCGGTGGGATGCAGATAGCGCTGCGACAGCACGTGACCCATCAGCCGGCGATCGCTCAGCCCGGCGATGAGCCGGTCGGCCTCGCTCCAGCGGCCGTCTTCCTGCAGCACAAAGATGCGGCGGTAGAGGTCGGCGTCGGCCGGCGACAGTACGGCAGGCAGGCCGTCGGGCCCGGACAGCGGTAGCTGCGGGGCGGGCAGAGCGTTCTGTCGCGCGCCCTGCCCCTGTCGCGAACCCTGCAGGGTCGTGGTGATGGATTGTGACTGGCGGGCCTGCAGATCCTGCGGCTGCAGCACCTGAGCCTGTACCGGCCGGCCCGGCAGCGGGACGGCCGCAAGCAGGACCGCGCCGAGGCCGGCGGCGAGCACAAAAGCGCCAAGCCGCGCCTTCGGCTGAAGGCGTGCGGCCCGTTGCCGGGCGCTACTCCTGGATTGCAAGGCGACCCCCGCTCTTTTCATCGACCCTAGCCAAGTGCTCTGCGGCCCGCAACAACCGCCCTGAAGAAGACAGGGCGCGCGCGGCCAGCCGCGGGCGCCTCGAATTGCGGGCCCCCGTGAACCCCTCTCTAGATAGCCATGAGCGGAGTTAAATCGGCGTTAAGTGAGTTATTTAAAACACAATTTAGCGATATCAGCCGCCCTCCAGCGGCCCTGGCCGGCCGCTAGTCGGCGGTCCGCCCGGAGGCCGCTCCGACGCCCTCGCGGTCCATCGCCTCGGCGAAGGACAAGAGGTCGCGCCAGGCCTCGCGCTTCTGAGCCGGCTGGCGCAGCAGGTATGCCGGGTGCAGGGTCGGCAGGGCCGGTATCGGGTGCTCCAGGCGGGGGTGGTGATAGTCGGCCCAACGCCCGCGCAACTTCAAAATGCCCTCGGAGCGGTGCAGTAGCGTCTTGGCCGACATGCCGCCGACCAGCAGCAGCAACTTCGGCTGCAGAATCTCGACCTGGCGCTCCAGAAAGGGCAGGCAGGCGGCGATTTCGCCGGGGGTCGGGTTGCGGTTTCCCGGCGGGCGCCAGTACAGCAGGTTGGTGATGTAGACCTTGGTCCGGTCGAGGCCGATGGCCGCCAGCATGCGGTCGAGTAGCTGGCCCGCGGGACCGACGAAGGGTTTGCCCTGGCGGTCTTCCTGGGCGCCCGGTGCCTCGCCCACGATCATGATCTGCGCTTCTGGATTGCCGTCGAAGAGGCAGAGGTTGGTGGCGGTCGATTTCAGCGGGCAGCCCTCGAAGCCCTCCAGCGCCTGGCGGACTTCTTCGATGGTCCGCGCGCCGGCGGCGAGGCGCTGGGCCGAGGCCTGGGTCTCGCTCGCCGAGGCGAGGCTGGGCGCCGTCCGGGCAGGTGGGGATTGCAGGTTCGCGGTGGCCTTGGCCGGTGGCGGGGTGGGAGCCTCGCTCAGCCCCGCCGCGCGGCGCGGCGCCTCGACAGCTGCCGGTGCCGCCGTGCGGTCCAGCGGCTGGGCGCCGATGGCTTCGTCGGCGCCGGCCTCGATCTGCCAGGTCAGGGCGTCGAGCAGGGCGCGGTGTTGTTCGGAGTCGCGTTCAGCGGCGGACATGGCGCCAGGATAGCACCGGCGCCCCCAGAACCAAGAGGGCGGGAACCAGGGCCACGAGAAATGGGAAGCGCCGTGTCGGGACGCCTGGTTAGCGGTAGAGGGGGTTAGCGGTAGAGGGGCGAAACCGCCATGACCAGCACGACGTTGCCCAGCAGGATGGCAATGATCATGAAGGCGAGCAGCGTGTAGCGGTGCACGTTGGCCTCGCGCGAAGACTTAATCGCCCGGGTAAACTGCGAGAAACTGGAGAAGTGACTGGAGATGTCGCGCAGCTTCTCGCGCTCGGTGTTCTGCCAAACCTGATAGAGGACCAGCATGTAGATGACCGCGCTGGAAGACAGGAAGCTGATGGCGATCAGGAAGTTGGTCAGGGTGAGGTTGCCGGGGACCGAACGTGCCAGGAGGATCATCGCACCGAAAACCAGCAGCGTGGCACCCAGCGACTTCCACTGATAGGCCTTGGCGAAGCGGATGGAATCGGCGGATTCCCGGTACAGCATGCACATCTCGGCATGCGTCAGCTCGTCCAGCTCGCTCGGGGTGTTCTCGCGGGCTGGCTCGTCGCCTGAATCCTGAATTTCCTGCGCAACCATGGTCTTAGCGTCTCCTATCCCGCCATGATCGCCGGGATTGGTAAACTTTTCGGTAATTGAACGGCTTGTTCGGCCGAAACGGCGGTTCCAGGCGGGTTGGCGGCGCGCCTGCTGGGCTTGGCCTCGGGGGGCGGTGTGTACTATCTAGGCCAGTCACCCGATTCCGGGCGGTGAATGCCGCCGCTCGGAAGAGCCGCGGGCGCCCCCCGGGCAACGACAAGCTGGGCAACGACAAGCTGGGGTCACCTCAGCACGAGAAAGGCGGAGAGGGATCGTGGAACGCGAATTCATGGAATACGACGTGGTCATCGTCGGGGCCGGGCCGGCCGGTCTGGCGGCGGCCATCCGCCTGCGCCAGCTGTCGGCCGAAAGCGGCAAGGAGGTGAGCGTCTGCGTCCTGGAGAAGGGCTCCGAGGTCGGCGCCCACATTCTCTCCGGCGCGGTGCTGGAGCCGCGCGCGCTGAACGAGCTGATCCCCGACTGGAAGGATAAGGGCGCGCCGCTGAATGCTCCCGTCGGCGAGGAAAAGTTCTTGCTGCTGTCGGAAAAGGGCAACATTTCGGTGCCGGTCTGGATGCTGCCGCCACAGATGCACAACCACGGCAACTACGTGGTCTCGCTGGGCAACGTCTGCCGCTGGCTGGCCGAGCAGGCCGAGGCACTGGGCGCCGAGATCTACCCGGGCTTTGCCGCCGCCGAGGTGCTCTACCACGATGACGGCCCCTTGAAAGGGCGCGTGAAGGGCGTGGCCACCGGCGACATGGGCGTGGCGCGCGACGGCGCCCACAAGGACGCCTACCAGCCGGGCATGGAACTGCACGGCCGCTATACCTTCCGCGGCGAAGGCTGCCGCGGCTCCCTGACCCGCACCCTGGAGTCCCGTTTCAACCTGCGTCAGGGCAGCGATCCGCAGACCTACGGCATCGGCATCAAGGAGCTGTGGCAGCTCGACCCCGCCAAGCACAAGACCGGCACGGTGATCCACACCGCCGGCTGGCCGATGAACACCACCACCTGGGGCGGGTCGTTCATCTATCACCTGGAGGACAACCAGGCCTATGTCGGCTACGTGGTCGGGCTCGACTACGACAACCCGCACCTCTCACCTTTCGACGAGATGCAGCGCTTCAAGACGCATCCGGCGATCCGGCCGATGCTGGAGGGCGGCAAGCGTGTTGCCTATGGGGCGCGGGCATTGAATGAAGGCGGCCTGCAGTCGCTGCCCAAACTGATTTTCCCCGGCGGTGCGCTGATCGGCTGCGCCGCCGGCTTCCTCAACGTGCCGAAGATCAAGGGCAGCCACAACGCCATGAAGACGGGCATGCTGGCCGCCGAGGCCGCCTTCGAGGCGATCACCGGCGCGGCGGAGGGCGAAGCGCCGGCGGAACTGGTCGCTTTTCCGCAGAAGGTCGAGTCTTCCTGGGTGCACGAAGAACTCCACAAGGCGCGCAACTTCCGCCCGGCCTTCAGCAAGTGGGGTCTTTACGGCGCCATGCTCTACGGTGGCCTCGACCTCAAGCTGCTGGGCGGTCGTGCACCCTGGACCTTCCATCACAAGCACGCCGACCACGAATGCCTGAAGCCGGCCGCGCAGATGCCGAAGATCGACTATCCCAAGCCGGACGGCGTCCTGACCTTCGACAAGCTCTCCTCGGTGTTCATCTCCAACACCAACCACGAGGAGGACCAGCCGGTCCACCTGACGCTGAAGGATCCCTCGATCCCGGTGGAGCACAACTTGAAGCTCTACGACGAGCCGGCGCAGCGCTACTGCCCGGCCGGTGTCTATGAGATCGTGGAGGAAGACGGCAAGGCGCGCCTGCAGATCAACGCGCAGAACTGCGTTCACTGCAAAACCTGCGATATCAAGGACCCGACCCAGAATATCGTCTGGGTAACACCCGAAGGCGGCGGGGGTCCCAACTATCCCAATATGTGACAGGCGTTCTCCGCCCGGGCCCGCGCAGTGCCCGCAGCCCCCGCCAGGGCTTGTTCGACGGCAGGTCAGGGCTATCTCTACCAGATGGCGCGGCTGCCGGCACAGGCGTCGCGCGCTGCAGTAATCGCAGAACTGTGATTTCGCCATGTCTTTCCGGCATTAAGCCGGTCATTGTGAGGGCTCACGGCGCTCGGCTACACTGGCCCCTTCACACGCCGGGCCCGGCCGGACCGCCGGGCACATCGCAGCGAAACCGCTGGGAGACTGATTTGTCGCACAATCCGCCCCTTCTGCGCCGGGCCGGCTGGTCCAAGACGGCGCTTGCAGCCTTGCTGATCGGACTCGTGCCGGCCGCCTGCAGCGCGGAGCCGCCTGCGCAGAGCGGCGGCCTGGTCGCGCAGCTGGCCCAGGCCGAACTCACACCGATGGCACCGTTGCCGCCGATCGCCTCGCCCTATGGGGCCTATCTGGCGGGGCTGGTGGCACGCAGCGACGGCGACCTGGAGTCGGCGGCCGATTACATGCTGCAGGCGCTGCGCTACGACCCCGACAATCCGGAGCTGCTGTTTCCCGCCATGCATCTCGCGGCAGCGACCGGACGCCGCGAGGATACCGTGCGCCTCGCCAGGCGCATCCTTGAAGCCGAGCCGCAGCACAGTCTGGCCAGTCTGGTGCTGGCAGTCGAGGCGGCGCGCAGCGGCGACCTGGAAGGCGCCCAGGCGCGTCTCGCGGTGCTGCCGGGGCGCGGCTTCGACCAGGTGCTGCTGCCCATGTTGAACGCCTGGATCCAGGCAGGGCTGGGCGATGTCGACGGCGGCCTGAAGACGCTCTCCGTCCTGCAGGGCGAGGGCGGCACCAGCGTGCTTTACGGGGTCCACGCGGCGCTCATCAAGGAGGTCTTCGGCCGCGGCGAGGAGGCCGCGAAGGAGTATGAGGATCTGCTCGCCAAGGCGCAGCGCCCGACGCTGCGCATCACCTGGCTGGCCGGCAGCTTCTTCGAGCGCCACGGCCAGCGGGACCGGGCCATCGCTCTCTACCGTGAATACATCGACAGCGCGCCGGGCTCCGACATTCTGCAGCCGATGCTGGAGCGTGCCGAAAAGGGCGAAGACAGCCCGATCGCCGTGCAGGACGCGACCGAAGGCATGGCCGAGGTGCTGTTCAATCTCTCCGGCCTGCTGAGTCAGGAACAGGCCGACGACGCGGCGCTGATCCATCTGCACCAGGCCTTGGCGCTGAAGTCGGATTTCATGCTGGGACAGGTGCTGCTCGGCGAGATTCTGCAGAAGCAGGGCCGCAGCCGCGAGGCCATCGAGGCCTATCGCGCCGTGCCGCAGAGCTCGCCTTTCGGCTGGATCGTCAGCCTGCGCATCGCCGACGAACTGAGCCAGATGGGCGAGACCGAGATGGCGCTGGTCGAACTCGACCGCCTGGCCGGCGAACGTCCGGACGCTTATGAGCCGTTGGCGCGCAAAGGCAATCTGTTGCGCGAGGAGGAACGTTTCGCTGAAGCTGCCGAGGCCTATGACGGCGCGATAGGCCGTCTTGAGGCGCAAGGCGATCTCGAGCCGCGTCACTGGTCGCTGCTCTACTTCCGCGGCATCGCATTGGAGCGTTCAGATCAGTGGGAGCGTGCCGAGGCAGATTTCAAGCAGGCGCTCGGCCTGCAGCCGGACCAGCCCTATGTGATGAATTACCTCGCCTATTCCTGGGTCGAGAAGAAGCAGAACCTCGACGAAGCCGAAGCGATGCTGGAGCGCGCCGTGAAGTTGCGTCCGCGCGACGGTTACATCGTCGACAGTCTCGGTTGGGTGTACTACCGGCTGGGGCGCTACGAAGAGGCGGTGACCCAGTTGGAGCGCGCGGTCGAATTGCGCCCGCAGGATCCGACCATCAACGACCATCTGGGTGATGCGCTCTACCAGGTGGGCCGCAGGAACGAGGCACGTTTTCAGTGGCACCGGGCACTCAGCCTCGACCCCGAAGAAGATCAGGTGCCGATCATCCAGAACAAGATCGAAAAAGGCATGTCCGTGCCGCCCGAGGACATCTGAGCGCCACGTTGTCTCGAATTTTGCCGTGAGTGACGAGAGCAAAGCCGCCAAGGGCGCGACGGTTGTCGAATCCGCCTGGGCGAAGATCAACCTGACCCTGCAGATCACGGGGCGTCGCGCAGACGGTTATCATGAGCTGGAGAGCGCCGTGGTTTTCGCCGATGTCGGCGACGTCCTGGCCATCGACGCCACAGACGCGAACTCTCTCACGCTGACGATCGAAGGTCCCTTCGCCGCTCCACTCCTCAACGAGAAGGACAACCTGGTGCTGCGCGCGGCCGCGGCCTTGCGCAAGCACGCAGGCATCGAGGCCGGCGCTGCGATCACCCTGACCAAGAACCTGCCGGTTGCCTCCGGGATCGGCGGCGGCTCGGCCGACGCGGCGGCGGCGCTGCGCGGTCTGTCACGGCTCTGGCAGCTCGATCTGCCGGCCTCGGAATTGGCAGAGATGGCTCTCACCCTCGGCGCCGATGTGCCGGTTTGCCTGCGCGGCGAAGCGGCCATTATGTCCGGTATCGGCGAGGAACTGCAGCCTCTGCCGGCGCTGCCTCCGCTCTGGCTGCTATTGGTCAATCCGGGTGTCGCGGTCTCCACCTCGGCGGTCTTCAGCTCGCTCGCGGGCAGCTTCTCGGAGGCCAGGGAGCCGCGTCTGCCGCCGGCCGGTCCCGCTGCCTTCATCGACTGGCTGACGCTACGGGGCAACGATCTGCAGGTGCCGGCCTGCCGCCTCGCGCCTGCCGTGACCGAGGTGTTGGCTGCGCTGGATGACATGGATGACTGCCTGCTCGCCCGCATGTCGGGCAGCGGGGCGACCTGCTTCGGTCTCTTCGAGAATGAAGCGGCGGCGCGCGCCGCCGCCGCGGCGCTGGCCGAAACACATCCGGAATGGTGGGTGGCGCCGGCGCTGCTGCGCGCTTAGCGGAGTCGGACGGCGTTAGCTGCCGTAGAGCTCGACGACGGTGCGGAGTTCTTCGAGCAGCGCCTCATTGGCTTCGCCGTCGGCCGGCAGGCCGGCCATTTCCTGATAGCTGCGGATCGCCGCGACGGTCTCAGCCGTCAGCACGCCGGTTTCGCTGCCCGGATCGAAGTCGAGGCGGCTGAGCAGACGCTGCACCTCGCCGATCTCCTCCGCCGAGAGGCCGCCGCTCGCGGCCAGTGGGCCGGGCGTCTCCGGCGCGCGCACCGAACGGCCGTATTGGACCGCTGCCTCGGGCTCGGCCGGCTGCGCGGCCACGACCGGCTCTGCCGGTGCAAACTCGGGGGCTTCCGGTTCCGCCGGCGTCACCGCCGCTTCCTGAGGTGCGGTGGCCGCCGTGGGCGGGGTTTCACTACCCAGCTTCATCCAGAAGGCCAGGCCGCCGCCGAGGACGGTGAGGGCGAAGAGCATGACCACGAAGCCGCTGGTCGAACGCTCCTTGTCGAAGCGCCTGACGGACACCGGCGGGGCGATGGCCGGCTTGGTCGTCGGTTTCTTCGGATCGATCGGTTTGGCCTCGCCCGTCTTATCCTGGGGCGTCTTAGCCTGGGGCGTCTTCGTCTGGGCCGTCTTGCTGTCGGCTTTGTTGGCTTCGGGCTTCTTGACCTCGGGTTGCTTGCCCTCAGGCTTCTTGGTCTCGGGCGCCTTGGCCTCAGGCTTGCGCAGCGGTTCCTTGCCCGCCGCCGCACCGCCATTGGTACCGGCGGTGGCGCCGGTGGCGCCGCTGGCCAACTTGGTGGAGGTGCCGGTCTTTGCCGAGGTAAAGGTCAGTCCGCTTGCCTTGGGCGATGTCGGCTGCGGTCCGCTCGCCTTCAGTTCGCCCGCCGAGGGGCCGGCGAACTTCAGGCCGCTGCTTTCCGGCAGCTTGGGCGGGGCGGCGACGATCGGCCGGTTGCTGCCGAAGGTGATGGTCGCCGGGTCGGGCGCCAGCGATTTCGGGCCGGGATAGTTCGGGTCGAAGGACGTGCTGTCCGTGGCCTTCGATGCTGCGGCAGCCACTGGCCCGCCATTGCCGGAAGGGGCCGTCTCGGGCGCCACTGTATCAGCTGTCGCGGCCTTGCCGCCGGGCGCCTTGGCCTGCTTGTCGCCGGGCGCGCGCGATCGGCCGGCCCGCTTGGCGGGTGGCTTCTTGCCGGACTTCTCGGGCGCCTTGTCCGTATGTTCAGTCATTCGCTTCGGCGGACCGCTGTGCTACCTGAAAACTCGCGTCTCATCGGGGCCTTGCGGGCATGCACCGTCTGGTCGGGCAGGCTCCGAAGGCTCCAATAGACCGTTATGGGGCAGCCGTGGTTAACGGAGCCCTAATTCGAAGCCTTTCAAAAACATAACTTTTTGCCACTTGAAGGGCCCCCGGCGGCGGCGGCGGGGCGTTGTCAGGGGCGCGAATCCGGGGCTATATGCCCGCTCGACCTGGGATCACCCTTCCTTGCAAGAAAAAGCCGCACCCCACGACACCGCCACAGATTCCATCGGCACCCGCGCCGCCCGCTGGGTCGCTGCGGTCTGCCGCCACCGCGTTCCTGTGGCGTTCTCCTGCCTGGCCGCGGCGGCGGGGCTGCTCTGGCTGGCCGCGGCAAGCCTCACCATCAACACCTCGACCAACGACATGCTGGATGCGGACCTGCCGTTCCGGCAGGCCGAGATCGCGGTCGAGACCGCCTTCCCGCTGCTTTTCGACAGCCTGACGGTGGTGCTGGAGGGGCCGGAC
>DAIQBR010000064.1:0-12498 GCA_036781105.1 Kiloniellaceae bacterium | reverse complement strand
ATGTCGTCGCCGCCCAGGCCGCGGAACACCAGCGAGAAGACCGAGGCGCCGAGCAGGATGACGAAGACCATGGAGGAGATCTTGACCGTCGTCTGCATCACCTCGGTGAGGATACCGCTGCGGTAGACCCGACCCAGGGAGACGGCGACGCCGAACAGCATCGCCAGGATGCAGATACCGGCCACGCTGGCCGCCACGGCGTCCTGGAAGGGCACCACGTCGCGCTGCATTCGGAGGTCGAATATGGTCACCAGCGGCACCAGCGCGACCATGCAGAAAGCGGCGACGTAGACCGGCCAGGCCTGGCCCTCTCCCTCGCCCACGGCGCGGCCAGCCAGCAGCAGCGCCCCGATGCAGCCGATGGCGGCGGCTTCCGTCGGGGTCGCCACGCCGAAGAGGATCGATCCCAACACCAGCACGATGAGAGCGGCAGGCGGCACCAGAACCCGCAGGATGCGAGCGCCCATGTGCTCCGTGTCACCCCCGGCGCGCTGGAGCGGCGGGCAGGCTTCGGGCCTCAGCCACCCGGTGATCAGGATCCACAACATGTAGAGGCCGACCAGCATCATGCCCGGCAGGAAGGCGTCGGCGAAGAGGTCGATGACGGAGACCGGGTCCGGCGCGTAGTTGCCCAGGTCGAGCTGTGCCTCCGTATTGGCGCCCTGCAGGATATCGCCGAGCAGGACGAGCACGATGGAGGGCGGAATGATCTGCCCCAGGGTGCCCGACGCGCAGATCGTGCCGCAGGCGATGCGCGGGTCGTAGCCGGCCTTCAGCATCGATGGCAGCGACAACAGGCCCATGGTCACCACGGTGGCGCCGACGATCCCCGTCGAGGCGGCGAGCAGCATGCCGACGATGACGACCGAGAGGCCGAGTCCGCCGCGCAGGCCGCCGAACATAAGGCCCATGGTGTCGAGCAGTTGTTCGGCGATTTTCGATCGCTCCAGCATGACGCCCATGAAAACGAAGAGCGGTACGGCGACCAGCAGCTCGTTGTTCATCACGCCGAAGTAGCGGTTGGCGAGCGCGCCGAACAGGCGCAGGTCGAAGATGCCGAAGGCGAGGCCCAGGAAGGCAAAAGCCAGCGCGACACCGCCCAGCGTAAAGGCGACCGGATAGCCGAGCAGGAGCACCACACAGGCCGTCGCGAACATGACGAGGGAGAGCAACTCCCCAAGCAGAACGGCATCCATGTCCTAGATCGGCCCCGTCTCTTCGTCGGCGGGTTTGAACTCCGGGTGCCCGACCAGCACCAGGTAGCTGCGTGCCGTCAGCGACAGCCCCTGCAGGCCGATCAGGAAGCAGAACAGCAGGATCACGTTCTTCAGCAGGAACAGCGCCGGCAGCCCCCCTGCCTCGCGCGATTCCTCCAGCCTCATCCAGGAGTCGAGCACATAGTCGTAGCTGACAAAAATGATGACCAGGACCAGCGGTAGCAACAGCAGCAGTGACCCAAACAAGTCGATGATCGCCTTGTAGCGCGCGCTGTTCGGTCGGTAGAAAATGTCGACGCGGACATGGCTGTTGTGCAGCAGGGTGTAGCCGGCACCGATCATGAACACGACACCGTGCAGCCAGACGTAGGATTCCTGCAGCCAGACCCAGCCGATGGCATAGACGTAGCGCAGGATCACCACGGCGAAGGTGATCAGCACCATCAGCAGGGTGAGCCAAGCGACCCCGCGTCCGATCCGCTCGTTCAGGCGGTCGGTCAGGTTAACAAAAGCGACGAGCCCACTCACGTTGACGTCCGCGTCCCCTTGCTGAGTTCGTCGACCTCAGCGCGCTCGGTTCAAGCGGACGCTCCCGATGAAGGGAACCGGGTCCGCCCGCTCCGGGAAAAGCGCGCCGGCCGAATTCTACCTGCTTGTTTGCCAAGGATGGGCCAGCTTTCCGCCAGCCGCCGCCAATTCCTGTTCAAAGCTTATTGGTTCTCGTTGTCGTGGGGGCTTATAGGCTGCGGCGAGGTCCACGACAACGAAGAAATGCCGCAAATCAGCCAAATTTGTTCGACCTCGGGAATCCATTCGGGGGCAAACGACCCGCCTGCGCCCGCTTGCCGATCCAGTCCCTGAGGTCGGTTTCGGTACGAATGCGCCCGGCGCCGGCGGCCCAGGTCAGGCCTTCCCTGCGGTTGAAGGTTTTCGCGTCCGAAAGCCCGCCATCCTTGTATTTCTGCAGGATTACTCCCCGTCCCCGGGTCATCTCGGGTACCTCGTCGAGAGGGAACAGCAGCAGCTTGCGGTTCTCGCCGATGACCGCCACGAAGTCGCCCTCGACCACGCGGCAGACCGCTGCCTCGACGTCCTGGCCCGGGTTCAGCACCTGCTTGCCGTTCTTGGTTTGGGCCACGACCTCATCCTCGGGAACCACAAACCCGCGGCCGTCGGAGGAGGCGACAAGCAGCCTGCGGCCGGGCTGGTGGACGAACGCCGCCACGATGTCCTGATCGTTGGGCAGCCCCATCATGAGGCGCAGCGGCTCTCCGAAGCCTCGCCCGCCCGGCAGCTTGTCCACCCCCAGGGTGTAGAAGCGGCCGTTGGTGGCGAAAACCAGCAGCTTGTCGGTGGTCTCCGCATGCACCACGAAGCGTTCGCGGTCGCCTTCCTTGTATTTGGCTTCGGAAACGTCCTCCTGGTGGCCCTTGAGGGCGCGGATCCAGCCCTTGGCGGAGCACAGCACCGTCACCGGCTCGCGCTCGACGACAGCCTCGAGCGGAATGACCACGTCCGAAGGCACATCGCCGATCTCGGTGCGCCGCTTGCCGAGCGGCGTCTTCGGCCCGAAACGTGCCTTGATGTCCTTCACCTGATCTCCGATCACCGACCAGCGCTTGGCCTCGTTCTTCATCAGCAGCCTGAGTTCCTTCTGCTCCTTGGACAGGGCAGAATGCTCCTCGCGGATGGTGATCTCTTCCAGCTTGCGCAGGGCGCGCAGGCGCATGTTGAGAATCGCCTCGGCCTGGACGTCGCTCAGCTTCCAGCGCTTCATCATCTTCGCCTTGGGATCGTCCTCCTCGCGGATGATGCGGATCACCTCGTCGATGTTGAGGTAGGCGATGAGGTAGCCGTCGAGCACCTCCAGGCGGTGCGCGATCTTGTCGAGGCGATGTTGGGTCTGGCGTTTCAGGACCTCGTGGCGGTGATCCAGGAAGGCGCGCAGGACCTCGCGCAGATTCATCACCCGCGGCGTGTTGTCGGCGTCCAGCACGTTCATGTTCAGCCCGACGCGGGTTTCCAGGTCCGTCTGCCGGAACAGGGATTCCATCAGCACTTCCGGGTCGACGTTGCGGCTCTTGGGTTCCAGCACCAGGCGGACGTCTTCTGTCGATTCATCGCGGATGTCGGCCAGCATGTTCATCTTCTTGGCCAACAGCAGCTCGGCGATCTTCTCGATCAGGCGCGACTTCTGAACCTGGAAAGGAATCTCGGTCACGACGACCTGATAGCCGCCACCCTTGATCTTCTCGACCTCCCAGCGCGCCCGCAGGCGGAAGGAACCCCTGCCCGTTTTGTAGGCTTCGACGATGTTCTCCCGCGCCTCGACCAGCACGCCGCCGGTCGGGAAGTCCGGGCCGGGCATCAACTCGGCCAGCTTGTCGATGGTGGCGTTGGGCGCCTTGATCACATGCAGCAGGGCGTCGCAGATTTCCCCTACGTTGTGGGGCGGGATCGAGGTCGCCATGCCGACGGCGATGCCCTGGGCCCCGTTGGCCAGCAGGTTGGGAAACCCGCCCGGCAGCACGACAGGCTCCTCCGCCTCGCCGTCGTAAGTCGGGCGGAAGTCGACCGCATCCTCGTCGATGCCGTCCAGCAAAGCGGCGGCCACCTCGGTCAGCCGCGCCTCGGTGTAGCGCATCGCCGCCGCGTTATCGCCGTCGATGTTGCCGAAGTTCCCCTGGCCGTCGATCAGGGGGAAGCGGAGCGAAAAATCCTGCGCCAGCCGCACCAGGGCATCGTAGATGGACTGGTCGCCGTGCGGGTGGAACTTGCCGATCACGTCGCCGACCACGCGGGCTGACTTCTTGAAGCCGGTATTGGGGTCGAGGCGGAGCTGGCGCATGGCGTAGAGCAGGCGCCGGTGGACCGGCTTCAGGCCGTCGCGCACGTCGGGCAGCGAGCGCGCCATGATGGTCGAGAGGGCATAGGACAGGTAGCGCTCCGAAAGGGCATCGGAGAGCTTCACGTCACGGATTTCACCTGCGGGCAAGGCGGGCATGGACAGGTTCACGACTCCAGGAATTGCTACCAGATATAGTAGAGATCATCCCCCTGAAGGCAACAGATAGCCAGGGATTCCGCGGGTTTTTCAGAAGCGGTCGGGCCGGTAGGGGCCGAGGTCGATGCCCGGATCGCGCCCGCCCAGCAGCGCGGCGACCAACTCCCCGCTGCGCGCGCCCAGACTGAGACCGATGTGGCCGTGGCCGAAGGCGAAGACGGCGTTGCGGTGCTGCGGCGCACGCCCGATCACCGGCAGGGAGTCGGGCATCGAGGGGCGGTAGCCCATCCAGCGGCTCTCTTCGCGCCGGTCGAGCCCCGGCAGCCAGCGGCTGGCGTTCCTGTAGAGCACCTCGGCGCGCTGCCAGTTCGGCGCCGCCTCCAGGCCGCCCAGTTCGACTGTACCGGCAATGCGCAGGCCGTGCTCCAGCGGCGTGCAGACGAAGCCGCGTTCGGTCGAATAGACCGGCAGGCGCAGGCTGTCCCCGGCATGCGGCAGGGTCAGGTGATAGCCGCGCTCGGTGTCGAGCGGCAGGCGGCTGCCCAGCATGGCCGCCAGGGTCTTCGACCAGGCACCGGCGGCAATGACGACGCCGCCGCAGGCGACACGGCCGGCATCGGTCACGACAGCCGTCACCCTGCCATCGCCCTGCTCGAAGCCGGTGACGCTGTGGCGGCGGATCTCGCCGCCGAGGCGCTGGAAGGCGCCCGCCAGTTCCTGCACGAAGCGGAAGTTATCCACCGTGTGCGCGACGTCCGGGTAGAACACGCCGCGCTTGAAGATCGGCGCCAGGCCGGGCTCCAGCTGGCGCAGTTCCTCCGGCTGCAGCACCTCCAGCTTTACCCCGCGCCGGCGTTGCAGTTCCAGCATCGGCGCATAGTCGTTGAAGCCTTCTTCGGTCTCGTAGACCGAGACCCAGCCGCTGCGGCGGATCATGTCGCGGATGCCGGCGACCTCCAGCAGCGGATCGTAGGCCGCCACGGCGCCCTTCAGCAGGGCGCGCAGGGCGATCGAAACCTCCTCCACCCGCGCGGGTGAGCTGGCGCGCACGAATTGGAACAGCCAGGGCGCGATCTTCGGCAGGTAGGACCAGCGGATTGCCAGCGGCCCCAAGGGGTCCATCAGCATGCCCGGCACTTCGCGGGCAACGCCGGGGTGCTGCACCGGCACCACCGCTTCTTCGGTGATGATCGACCCGTTGCCGAAGGAGGTGCCCTCGCCCGGGGCGCCGCGATCGATCAGGACAACCGAATGCCCGTCTCGCAGCAGATAGAGGGCGCAGCAGACGCCGACGATGCCGGCTCCCACAACGACGACGGGATCTTTTTCGCTTTGAGGCATCTGGGTGGAAAGGACCAAGGAGGGATCGAGGAGCTAAGAGCGGGCCGCCTGCGCGAAGCGGTGTTCGAAACGCTGCCGTGCCGGCGGCAGCGGCTTATCATGCGGATGGAAAAGATGGCGCTCAAGGAAAAACCCGGTGAGCGCCAGCCCTTCGGCGACTTCGCCCCGGCCGCCCTCGCCGCGGCCCACCAGGAACGCCGGCAGGGTCAGCAGCTTCTCCCGGTAGGGCGTTCCGGCCGAGAGCGACACCGCCCGCCCCGAGCGCGGACTGACGTAGGCGAGCTGGTCGTTCTGCCCACCCGCCGCGCAGGCGGAAAGGTCGAGCCCGAACCCGAGTTCGGCCAGCAGCGCCACTTCCCAGCGCACGTAGACCTCCGCCCAGTGGTCGCCTTCCAGGGCCTCCAAAAGGGCCAGCAGCCCCTCGAAACAGCCGGGGTGCGGCTCGCGTTCCGGCATGGCGCCTTCGCAGACCGCCGTGGCGGCGCTGAGCGCGCCCAGGCGGTCGGGGTCGTCCATCACCCGGGCGGCATAGGAACTCACCAGCTCGCACTCCAGCGTCCCCAGGTGCTCCGCCAGGCGCCCGCTCCAGTTCGCCGAGACCCGGTTGCCGGCCTGGTAGACCCCACGCTGGCGCGCGCCCTGGCCGCCGCGCACCAGTCCCGCATGGCGCCCGTGCTCCAGGGTCAGCAGCTGCACGATGGTCGACGTCTCGCCGTGCGGCCGGGCGGAGAGGACGACAGCGTCATCTGCCCATTTCATGGCCGGTCCGCCTTCGCCGCGCGGCGCTCAGGCATCGAATTCCAGGCCGAGGTTGCGGTAGCGCTCCGGGTCGTCGATCCAGTTCTCGCGCACCTTGACGAAGAGAAACAGATGGACCGGCTGCCCGAAGGCCTCCTCCATCTCCTTCTGGGCGGCCTGGCGCACCAGGCGGATGGTCTTGCCGCCCTTGCCGAGGCACATGGCCTTGTGCTGCGGCCGGCCGACATAGACGGTCTGTTCGACCCGCGCCGAACCGTCCTTGAAGTCTTCCCAGCTCTCGGTTTCCACCGTCAGCGCATAGGGCAGTTCCTGGTGCAGGTTGAGAAACAGCTTCTCGCGGGTGATCTCCGCCGCAAGCATCCGCAAGGAGCTGTCGGAGAGCTGATCCTCCGGGAACAACCAGGGACCCTCGGGCATCCGCGCGGCGAGATAGGACTTCAGGTCGCGCAGGCCGTCGCCGTTCAAGGCGGAGATCATAAATACCTTGCTGAACTTGCCCAATTCCGACAGTTCGGCAGCCAGGTCCAGCAGCTTCTCGCGCTTCACCAAGTCGATCTTGTTCAGCACCAGCACGATCTCGCTGGACGCCTTGGCAAGTCCATCGATGACCTGCCGGGTCTCCTCGGAAATCTGCTTGCGTCCCGCGTCGTGAATGACCAGCACGATGTCGGCATCCTCGACGCTGGCCCAGGCTGCCTGAACCATGGCGCGCTCGAGACGCCGCTTCGCGGTGAAGATCCCCGGCGTGTCGACAAAGACGATCTGACTGTCGCCTTCGATGGCGATGCCGCGAAGGCGCGTGCGCGTCGTCTGCACCTTGTGTGTCACGATGGAAACCTTGGCGCCGACCAGCTGGTTGACCAGCGTCGACTTGCCGGCATTGGGCGCGCCGACGACAGCGACGATTCCGCAGTGCTGCATGGCCTCGGTAGCATTCATTGCGGTCGACCCTTCACCGCAGCCAGGAGCAGCGCGGCCGCATCCTGTTCCGCCATGCGCTTGGAGCGGCCCTGCCCCGACTGCGCTTTCTCACCGACCACCTCGACGCGGATGGTGAAGACCGGTTCATGCGGCGGTCCCTTGCGGTCGGTCTCCGTGTAGCGCGGCAGCGGCAACCCGCGCGCCTGCGCCCACTCCTGCAGTTCGGTCTTCGGATCGGAGGGCGGCTCGCGGTCTTCCTCGATCCGCCGGACCCAGGCGCTGTCGATGAACCGCTTGGCCGCGGGCAGACCGCCGTCCAGGTACAGCGCGGCGATCACCGCTTCGCAGACGTCGGCCAGCAAGCCCGGGTTGGCCCGGCCCTGCCGCTCGTCTTCGCCCATCGCCAGGCGCATGAAGTTGCCGAGCCCGAGATCCTCGGCGACGGATGCGAGTGTTTCCTTGGCGACCAGTTTCGCAAGTCGGCGGGCGAGCAGGCCTTCGGCTTCCTCGGGGAAGCGCGCGAAGAGCTCTTCGGCCACCACCAGACCGAGCACGCGGTCGCCGAGAAACTCCAGTCGCTCGTAGTCACCGCCGCGATGTTCGCGATCGGCGGAAACCGACGGATGCGTGAGGGCCCGTTCGAGCAATACCGGATTGGCGAAGTTGTGCTGCAGCAATTCCTGCAGGTGCTGCAGCGCCCGGTCTCGCCCGCCGCCTGAATTGGCACCCTGGGGAGTGGCGCCGACGGACTGCCTATTCGATGGCATCGCCAATCCGCCCGAAGCGGATCGTGCTCGGCCAGGTCCAGAACTTCCACCAGGCACTCGAACTGTCGTGCGAGAAAAACAGGATCTCCGCGCGGCCGACCAAATTCTCGAAAGGCACCTGTCCGACGTCGGCACGACTGTCCAGGCTGTTGTCCCGGTTGTCGCCCATCGCGAAGAAGTGCCCCTCGCGCACAATCTCGGGCGGGTAGTTGTCGAGGCGGCTGTTGTCGTCAATCTCGCGAATCAGATGGCGGCGGCCGTTGGGCAGGATTTCGTAGTAGAGCAATCCCCTGGCATCGTCGTAGCCGACTTCTTGTGCTTCCGATGCCGACAGCAGCTCACGCCGCACCGGTTGATCGTTGATATGCAGGATACCGTCGCGCACCTCGATCTTGTCGCCCGGCAGGCCGACGATCCGCTTGATGTAGTCGGTCTTGTTGTCACGCGGGTAGGTAAAGACGGCGACATCGCCGGGCTCGGGCTCGCTGAACAGGATCCGGCCCGAAAACAGCGGCACGCCGAAGGGCAGCGAATGGCGGCTGTAGCCGTAGGACAGCTTCGAGACGAAGAGATAGTCGCCGACCAGGAGTGTCGGTTCCATCGAGCTCGAGGGGATGTTGAAAGGCTCGTAGGCGAAGGTTCGCACGCCGACGGCAATGAGAATGGCGATCACGATGGTACGCAGCGTCTCCATCCAGGCGCTGCCACCCTGCTCGCCTTCCTTGGCCGCGCCCCGCGGCGCGTCGCCCTCCGGGTCGGCGTCCGGCTTTCTATCAAGCATTAAACGATCCATTTTTCGGCATATTCCGGGTTGCCACCGCCAGAGCCGCCCCCTCCCCCGGTGTGGGACGCCTAGTCATCCTGCGGCAGGGCCGAGATGATGACGATGACCTGGGCAAGGGGATAGTCGTCCGTGATGGTGACGTCAATCTGCGCCTTCATACCCGCTGGCGTCATTTCAGCCAAGCGCAGCGCTGCCCCCCGCTTCAGGTCCATCGTCGGCTTGCCGCTGGGCAGGTTGACCACCCCCAGGTCTCGCCAGTGCACGCCGCGGCGTGGCACCCCCGTGCCCAGGGCCTTGGCGCAGGCCTCCTTGGCGGCGAAACGCTTGGCATAGCTGGCCGCGCGCTGCGCCCGGCGGTCCGACTTCTGGCGCTCGATTTCGGTGAAGACTCGCTCCGTGAAGCGGTCGCCGAAGCGCTCCAGGGTCTTTTCGATGCGCCTGATGTCGATCAGGTCGCTGCCCAACCCCAGAATCACTGCGGTGCTCTCCCGGTTCCGGTCTAGGCGCTGCGGGCGCCGCCGGCTTCGGCGCGCGCCTTGTTCATCAGGGCGCGCATGCGCCGGATCGCGCTGTCCAGGCCGCTGAAAATCGCCTCACCGATGAGGAAATGGCCGATGTTGAGCTCGGCGATCGTGGGAATCACCGCGACGGCCCCCACCGTGTCGAAGGTCAGACCATGGCCCGCGTGGCACTCCAGGCCAAGGTCCTCGGCCAGGGTGGCCGCCGTGCGGATGCGCTCGAGGCACTTCTTGGTGCGTTCGCCTTCCGGGTCCTCGAGGTAGGCATCGCAGAATGCCCCTGTATGCAGCTCGACGACGGGGGCGCCAAGGCGCACCGCCGCTTCCAGCTGCCGCGGATCGGGTTCGATGAAGAGCGAAACCCGCGAGCCCGCTCTGGTCAGGCTGTCGACGAAGGGCTGCAGGTGGTTGTGTCCGCCGGCGGCGTCAAGGCCGCCCTCCGTGGTCCGCTCCTCACGCCGCTCCGGCACGATGCAGGCCGCATGCGGGCGGTGGCGCAGCGCGATCGCCAGCATCTCCTCGGTGGCCGCCATCTCCAGGTTCAGCGGCAGATCGATTTCCCCGGTCAGCCGGGCGATGTCCTCGTCGGAGATGTGGCGGCGATCCTCGCGAAGGTGCGCGGTGATCCCGTCGGCGCCCGCAGCAGCGGCCAGGCGCGCCGCTTTCACGGGATCCGGATGGACCCCGCCGCGTGCGTTACGGATGGTCGCCACATGGTCGATGTTGACGCCGAGGCGCAGGTAGTCGGTCATCGCTGGCCCTCGATCTTCCTCGCTTCAACCAATGCAGCCCGCTGCGCAACAGCGGCCTTGTGCCTCTTGGCGGCCTCCTGGGCCCGGTGCAGCCGCTTGCGCAGCCGCCGCCGCCTGGCCCTCTGGTACCCCGCCACCGTGCGCTGCAGTGGCCAGAAGAAGATGAACCAGGCGACGATCGCCGTCGGGATGCCGCCTACCACCATGGGCAGCAGGACTTCAAATGGTTGGTCGACAATATGCTGAAATGACATGGCCTCGGGCAAGACCTTCAAGCTGTGCCCGCTGCCCAGGACCCAGCGCCCCAGGGAGTAGGTCCACAACCAGATAAACGGGAAAGTCCAGGGATTGCCCACGACTGTGCCGATCGCCGCCGCGATCACGTTGCCCCGCACCGCCATCGCCAGACCCGCCGCCAGTACGAAATGCAGGCCGATGAAGGGGGTGAATGAAACCGCGGCCCCACTCGCGAAGCCGGCCGCGATCCGGTAGGGTGTTCCCGGCAGGCGGCGCAGTCGATGGGCCACATAGGCCCCCGAGCGACGCCAGCCGCCGCGCGGCCAGACAATAGCGCCGGCACGCTTGTGAAATGGCAGAGGGTGGCGGCGTTTGAACATCCTTGCAGTCTACCAGCGAAAAATAGCCGCCGCCTTAACCTCTCGCGCGCTCAACCGACGTGATCACCGGCATGGCGCGCAGAGCGGCAATAATATTAGACAAATGCTTGACGCTGGTTACTTCGACGTCGATCAGCATCTCAAAGAAATCAATCGAGCGGTTTGTGATTTTCAGATTGCTGATGTTTCCGTGGTTCTTGCCGATGATCGTCGAGAGGCTGCCGAGGCTGCCAGGCTCGTTGGCAACCACCACGTGCAAACGACCGATGCGCTGATCCAGGCCCTCGTCGACGTCCCACGAGAGGTCGACCCAGCGCTCCGGCGTGGCCTGGAAACTCTCCAGGGTGTCGCAATCGATCGTATGCACAGTGACGCCCTTGCCGGTCGTGACGATGCCGACGATGCGGTCGCCGGGCAGCGGATGGCAGCAATGGGCATAGTGCACCGCCATGCCGGGGATGAGGCCTTTGATCGGGACAGAGGTTTCCTGTCCCCGGCCGTGCTTTGCCCTGGCGCGGGCAATCGGGACGATCTTCTGAACCTTGGCGTCGTCCTTGGTGCCCGGAAAGGCTGCATTGACGATGTCGCGCCCGGTGTAGTGGCCCTGCCCTACCGCGGCGCAGAGATCGGCCGTGGTGTCGCACTTGAAGCGCTTGAGCACCGGCTCCAGCGCCTTTTCGGTCATCTCGTAGCCTTCCTGGCGGAATGACTTCTGCAGGATCTGCCGGCCCAGTTCCATGTACTGCTCGCGCTGCTTCATGCGCACGAAGCGACGGACCCGGGCCTTTGCCTTGCCGCTGACGACGAACTGCTCCCAGTCCGGCGACGGCGTCTGCGCCTTGGAAGTGATGATCTCCACCTGGTCGCCGTTCTGCAGCGGCGCGCGCAGCTGCACCATGCGCCCGTTCACCTTGGCGCCGACGCAGGTGTCGCCCACCTCCGAGTGGACCGCATAGGCGAAATCGACCGGAGTTGCTCCGCTCGGCAACGCGATGACCGCTCCCTTGGGCGTGAAGCAAAACACCTGGTCCTGGAACATCTCCAGCTTGGTGTGCTCCAGGAACTCCTCGGGATTGTCGGCGTGCTCCAGGATGTCCAGCAACTCGCGCATCCAGCGGTATTGCCGGCCCTCGACCTGCGGATTGTCCTGCTTGTACTTCCAGTGCGCGGCAACGCCGTATTCGGCGATCTCGTGCATTTCGACGGTGCGGATCTGCACCTCGATCCGGTGCCGTTCCGGCCCGATGATGGTGGTATGCAGCGAGCGGTAGCCGTTCGGCTTCGGGGTCGAGATGTAGTCCTTGAAGCGTCCGGGAACCACCGGATAGCGGCTGTGCAGCAGGCCCAGTGCGTGATAGCAGTCGCCCAGCGAACCGACGACGACACGGAAGGCCATGATGTCGGAGAGCTGCTCGAAGGTGACGTTCTTGCGCTGCATCTTGCGCCACACCGAATAGGGCGACTTCATGCGGCCGGAGACCGTCGCCGAGATTCCCTCCTCCGACAGGCGCTGACGCAGTTCGCCGATGACGCGCTCGGAGAGGTCGTGGCCCTGGCCGCGCAAGAACTCCAGGCGGGCCAGCACCGAATCCCGGCCGTCCTTGTTCAGTTCGGCAAAGGCGAGGTCCTCGAGCTGGTCTTTGAAGCCATGCATGCCGATGCGTTCGGCAAGCGGCGCGTAGATGTCCATGGTCTCGCGGGCGATGCGCCGGCGTTTTTCCGGCGAGGCGATGAAATGCAGCGTCTGCATGTTGTGCAGGCGGTCCGCCAGCTTCACCAGCAGGACACGGATGTCTTCCGACATGGCGACCAGCAGCT
>DAIQBR010000063.1:11622-12535 GCA_036781105.1 Kiloniellaceae bacterium | reverse complement strand
TCGCCGCTTTGCACCAGCCCGGGATAGTGGCGGCCGGCGACGACGCCGTCGCGGGTGGCGGTGTATTCGACCGGGCGCCAGCCGCTGCGTTCCAGGTCGTAGACCCGGGCGATGACATCGCCCTCGCTGACCCGCCCGCCCAACTCCACCATGAACTCCAGCATGCCGCCGTGCTCCGAAGTGACGAAGCAGCGCTCGTCGGGCATGTCGAGCTGGATGCTGGGGCGCATCTCCACCGCGCCGGCGAGGATGCCGGCATGGTGGAGGACGTTGCGCAGGCCGCGCTTGGCGACTTCGACGGTATGGGGCGTGGTGCTGCCGCCGCCGCCCAGTTCGGTGGTGACGAAGACCTTGCCGAGGTTTTCCGCCTCGGTGTCGAACATGCCGACGGCGTCGAGTTCCAGCATGACCATGGAGTAGGGCGCGTTGAAGGCCTGCATGGCCGCCGCGCAGCGCGCCTCCAGGCCGCTGTCCTGGGGCAGCCGGTGGCAGGCGGCGTAGGGCACGAACTCCAGGGTCCTGCCGCCGGAATGCAGGTCGCAGACCACGTCGGCCAGGGGCAGCAGCGTGGCGGTCACGTAGTCGGCGATCTTCTGGGGGATGTTGCCGTCCGGCTTGCCGGGAAACAGGCGGTTCAGGTTCCCGCCGTCGATCGGCGAGGTGCGCTTGCCGGCGCGCACCGCCGGGTAGTTCATCATCGGCAGCAGGATGACGCGGCCGGAGACCTCGGCGGCATCCAGGTCGCGGGCGAGGTCGAGGATGGCGATCGGCCCCTCGTACTCGTCGCCATGGTTGCCGCCGGTGAACAGCGCCGTGGGCCCGTCGCCGTTGCGGATCACGGTGATGGGAATCAGGATGGCGCCCCAGGCGGAGTCGTCGCGCGAGTAGGGCAGCTTCAGGTGCCCGTGGTGGA
>DAIQBR010000063.1:0-11612 GCA_036781105.1 Kiloniellaceae bacterium | reverse complement strand
CTCGAAATCAAGGTTGCAGGAGATCGGGTTGATGGCCATTTGAACCAGTCTAATCCTTCACGAAGAGCTTGCGCGGCACCTCGGCGAGGCAGCGCGACCCGTCCTCGGTGATGACGATGCTCTCGGTGGTCTCGAAGCCCCAGTCGTCGAGCCACAGGCCGGTCATGAAATGGAACGTCATGCCGGGCTGCAGTTCGGTCGTGTCGCCGCTGCGCAGGCTCATGGTGTGCTCGCCCCAGTCCGGCGGGTAGCTGAGGCCGATCGGGTAGCCGGTGCGGTTGTCCTTGGCGATGCCGTAGCGGGCGAGCACGGCGAAGAAGGCCTTGGCAATGTCCTCGCAGGTGCGGCCCGGACGGGCTTCGGCGAGGCCGGCCTCCATGCCCTCCAGCACCGCCTTTTCCGCCTCCACGAAGTGTTCCGGCGGCTTGCCGAGGAAGACCGTGCGCGACAAGGGGCAGTGGTAGCGCCGGTAGCAGCCGGCGATTTCGAAAAAGGTGCCTTCGCCGGCGGCCAGCGGACGGTCGTCCCAGGTGAGGTGCGGTGCCGCCGCCTCGGCGCCGCTCGGCAGCAGCGGCACGATGGCGGCGTAGTCGCCGCCGGCGTCCTCCAGCCCGAAAGCGCCGGTGTGCAGGATCTCCGCCACCAGTTCGTTCTTGCGCATGCCCGGCTCGATCACCTCGAAGATGCGTTCGTGCATGCGCTCGACGATACGGGCCGCCTTTTCCATGTAGGCGATCTCCTGCGGAGATTTCACCGCGCGCTGCCAGTTCACCAGCGCGGTGGCATCCTGGAACCTGGCGTTCGGCAGGCGCTGTTGCAGGACCGCGTAGGCCTTGGCGCTGAAGTAGTAGTTGTCCATTTCGACGCCGATGCGACGCTTGTCCCAGCCGCGCCGCACGATGACGTCGGCCAGCACCTCCATCGGATGGCGCTCCGGCGACTGCACGTAGTGGTCGGGATAGCTCTCCAGCCGGTCGCCGGCCATCCAGGCGCGCCGCTTGGCGCCGTTGGCATCCTGCTGGCGGCCGAACCAGAGGGGGTCTTCGTCCAGCGGCACAACGACCGCCTGGTGCACATAGAACGACCAGCCGTCGTAGCCGGTAAGCCAGGCCATGTTGGATGGGTCGCTGACGACAAGCAGCTCGACACCCTGGCTTGCCATTGCCTTGCGGGTCTTGTCGAGGCGCGCCGAGAACTCCTCGGCGCTAAAGTACAACGTCGGTGCCATGCCGTCTC
This sequence comes from Kiloniellaceae bacterium, assembly GCA_036781105.1. Classification (GTDB taxonomy): domain Bacteria; phylum Pseudomonadota; class Alphaproteobacteria; order Kiloniellales; family Kiloniellaceae; genus Pelagibius. Next base: position 10,376 of record DAIQBR010000063.1, on the reverse strand, counting down.
CTGCCGGGCGCTGCTGGACCATAGGGGGCGGCCGGCGCCGGTTTTCGCGGCAGTCTAGGGGAGGCTTCGGGGACATTCAAACCGGCCGAGAGCTGCATGCGGCCGGATTCCGCCGTTCCGGCGATCTCCTTGCAAAGCCCGAGGTGGCCCGGCGATACTTCGCCCGAAGGGCCGAAATCCGGACGGATCGGCCGCAGGCGGGCGAGAAGGCTGGGATGACGGGCGTCGGGAATCGGCAGGAGGGCGGGGTTCAGCGCAGCGGTGCCCGCGCCTGGCTGGAGGCCGAGGCGCCGATCTCGCCGCTTGGCCGCGAGTTCCTCGCCTACTGGCACGGCAAGTGTCCGCAGGGGGGCTTTCCTTCCCGCGCCGATATCTCGCCGGCCGAGATCCTGAAGCTGCTGCCCTATATCTTCATGCTCGACGTGCTGGAGGACGAGGGCGGTCTTGACTTCCGTTTCCGCCTCGTCGGCACGGCCATCGTGCAGTCTGAGGGCGAGCACACCGGTAAGCTGCTGAGTGACATGTTTCCCGACCACGCGGCCTACGCCGTGCTGTGGCGCCAGTACCACGACGCCGCAGCCGGCCGGGTCTGGGTGCGGCACGAGACCCTGCGGTGGCAGGGCCGTGACCACATCGACTACGAGGTCATCCTGGCGCCGCTGCAGGATGTGACCGGCCGCGTGACGATGCTCATCGGCCTCGCCCATGCGCAGGAAGCATAGGGCCAGGTTGTTTCCATGATCCGTTGCCTCCTGGTGCTCGTTACCGCAATCGGCCTCGCCGGCTGCGCCGCGACTCTGCCCGACGAGTTGCCGAAAGGCGAACCCGGTTATGCCCTGGCGCCGCAGCCGGGCGGCCCGCTGGCCGCCGTCGAGGAGGACGTCGCGGCGCGCTTCGGTCCCGATGCTTCCGGCTTCCGGCTGCTCGACAGCAACGAGGACGGCCTGCGCTGGCGCCTTGCCCTGATCGACTCCGCGCAGCATTCCCTCGACCTGCAGTACTACGTCTGGTGGGGCGACGAAGCCGGCGTCCTGCTGATGAAGCGGGTGGTCGACGCGGCCAACCGCGGTGTTCAGGTCCGCATCATCGTCGACGACCTGACCACCACGCTGTTGGATGCCGCGCAACCGAAGCTGCGTGACGGCGGCGCCGCCGTGGTCGACGCGCACCCCAACATCGAGGTCCGGCTGTTCAATCCCTGGCGGCGGCGCAGCTTTGCCGGCCGCATCATCGAGTCCCTCGGCGACCTCGACCGCGTGAACCAGCGCATGCACAACAAGCTGCTGATCGCCGACAACCGCGCCGCCATCATCGGCGGGCGCAATGTCGGTAACGAGTACTTCGGCCTCTCGCCGGAGTTCAATTTCCGCGACCTCGATACCCTGGGCATCGGGCCGGTCGCGCGCCAGGCCTCGGAGGTATTCGACCGCTTCTGGAACAGCGATCGCGTACTGGACGTCGAGCATCTGGACGAGGAGGCGACAGCGGGCGACACCGCGGCGGCCTTCAGCGTCATCGGGCAACGCCTGGCGGAGTCACCGAAGCTGGTGCGCTTCGCCATCGAGCGGCGCGACTGGCAGGATGAGCTGACCCGCTTCCGCGAGGATATGCACCGGGGCAGCAGCCGGGTGCTGGCGGACAGCCCCGGCGACGAAGAGGTGACCCACGTCATGCCGCTGGTCATGCTGCAGCTGATGGAGGAGGCCGAGCACGACGTCCTCATCACCAATGCCTACATCATCCCCAGCGCGGAGACGATCAACTGGCTGGAGGAGCAGATCGCCCGGGGCGTGCGCTTCCGCATCCTCACCAACTCGCTCGCCTCTCACGACGTGCCGGCGGTGAACGCCCACTACAAGCGCTGGCGCGACGACCTCGTCGGGGCTGGCGTCGAACTCTACGAGATGCGCCCCGACGCCGCGATCCGGCCCCTGGTGGTCGATACCGCGCCGGTGGAAGGCGAATTCATGGGGCTGCACGCCAAGGCCATGGTGATCGACAGCCGGCGCGTCTTCATCGGTTCGATGAATCTCGACCCGCGTTCCTGGCGCATCAACAGCGAGATGGGCGTGGTGATCGAGAGCACCGGCCTCGCCGAACAGCTCACCGGGGTAATGACGCGCGACATGCAGCTCGACAACGCCTGGCAGGTAGCGCTCGACAACGACGGCTCGGTGATCTGGACCGGCCCGGAAGAAGTGCTCAACAGCCAGCCCGCACGCAGTTTCTGGCAGCGCGTCGAGGATGTCGTCTTCATGGCCTTCCCGAAGGAGATTTATTGAGGGGGGGACGCCGCTCTCGCCTGTCAGCCGCTCAGGCCGCTGATGGTTGCCGTCACCGGGCCGGCGAGCAGCGGACTGAATGTGGCAATGAACATCTTCACCTGTTCTTGCCACGCCAGTTCCAGTTCCTTGGCAACGAGCCACCTGCGGATCGCGGCGGGGTGTCCCGGGGAGGGGGCATCGGGCTCGACGGATTTCTCCGCCAGCTCGCTGAAGGCGAGCGCCCTCGACTGCCGCGCGAGGATGACGGAGGCCGGGCCGTAGGCGGCGGCCAGGATCAGCACATAGAGCGCGCCGAAATAACTTGATATGCCGATGGCAAGATCGCTGTAGCTGTCCTGCAGACCGGCCACGTCAGCGGGAAGCAGGCTCCCGCCCATCGCGAGCCAGGCGTTGATCGCGAACTCGCCGAAAACGAAGACCGCAGCACCAGCATAGAGAAAATGCTTCAGGCGCATCAGTTTGTGAGCCTGCCAGGCGACGGCGTCGAGGGCGCACCCCTGCGGCCGGCGGCTGAGAGTGGATACCGTGCCGAGCGCGACCAGGATCGCCGCGGCGAAGACCAGAAAGTTTACAACAGTCAGGAACAGTCCATAGGCTGCCGCTCCCATCGGGTTCAACGCGGCCACCAGGTCGACCAGGCTGGTCATGTCCGGCGTGGCATTTTGCGGGTTCGTGCTGGTCCCGGCGACATCGTCCGCGAAGGCAATGGCGTTCAGGCCAAGCCGCATAAACTTGAGCTTGAGACCGCCGGCAACTGCCAAGCCGACAATCGCCAGGGCGGCGAGTCCGCACAGCAGAAGGGAAGTCAGCGCCCGGCCCTTCGTCGTCGTAACGAGCTGCGCGGCACAGTAGGCGGCGGCGCCTGCATAGACAAAGGCCCCAAGCAATGAGACCCCGAGCCATCGGTAGAAGGCGCCTATGGAGCTCAGCGAGTGACCGTCGGGGACTGGCCGGATGGCCGCGTCGGCGGTCGGCATGTCAACGGCGATGAGCTGGAAGATCCAGAGTCCGCTCAAGGCGATGGCGAGCGGGAAGACCAGCCACCAAAGATACTTGGCAGGCAGATCGCCGCTGCGGTCCAGTCCGCGCCGGTCATCGGATTGCTGCCGGAATGTGGCCATGCCTACCCCCCCACTGCGAGCTGTTTGCGGATCTTTCTCCCGGGTTCCCGCGCCCCGGCTGGACGGTGGATTCGATCCGCGATTCCCCTTGGTTGCCGCCAGAAGAATAGGCGACTTTGATTTAGGGGGAAGCCCGTTTTTCCTTCACGGGGTCGCGCGGCATCCGGGTTGCCCGGAACCGGCGCGCGTAACCCGAAAGAGTGCCGGCCGGCTCCAGTAGGGTGCTATTATGAATGGCAATTCCTTCGCCATGGAGCAGGGCCGCCGGGGGGTGAGGCTATGAACAAGAACGATCTTGTCAGGATTGTCGCGGCGCAGGTCGGAATTTCCCAGGAGCATGCGAGGCACATCGTCGACGCCCTCTTCGACAGCATCGTCGAGGCGCTCGCGGCCGGCAGCGATATCTCGCTGCGCGGGTTCGGTTCTTTCCTGACCAAGCAGCGGGCCGCGCGGATCGGCCGGAACCCCCAGACCGGCGCGGTGTTGCAGATCAAGCCGGCGACCTCCGTCGCCTTCAAACCCGGTACGCAGCTCAAGGATTCCGTTCAGGATTCTTCCCCCGCTGCCGCCGATGGTCCGGGCGCGCGTTCTCCCGGGCGCAAGGCCGCGGGCCGAAAGAAGGCGGGAGGCAGGGGAGGCGGCTCGCGGAGAGAGATGGCCATGGCGCCCCCATCGGCCGACGCAGGGCCGCCACCCCCGAGGCACGGTGAACGGGAGCGGAAGCAACGGGAGCGGAAGCGGAAGGTTCAGACACCGCCTGGGGAGCGCTACCTGCAGGCTTGTGTGGAGGACGCCAAGGACGATGGAGAAAAGGTTCAGCGGCTGAAAGCCGATGCCGACTACCGGGCTTGCGTGTTCATCGGCGCGCGGCGGAAGGACTGGCTTGGCCTCGGCGAGGCCATCGACGAGCCGGCGCCGAAGCCGGACGGCAGCCCGCACAAGCTGCGCGTGGTCTTCTGGGAGCCGGACCTCTGTCCGCAACCGCAGATGCAGGAACTGGATCTCTGGCCGACCGGAGATACGGAGATCTGCCGCTTTCCTTTCCGCACTCGGGGCAAGGACACGACCTTTGCCGGCCGCATCGCCGTCTACCACGGTAACCGCAACCTCCAGGCCGGGGTTCTGGTCGGTGAGGTCAGCGGCGGCAAGCTGGATTTCATTCTGAATGCCGCGCCGCTGCCCCGCTTCGTCGGCCTGGCGGGCCGCCGGGATGTCGGCACCTCGGTCATTCTGGACGGCAACCAGGCGGGAGAGTGCTATCTCTGCATGGTGGCCGAGGGCAAAGAACGCGTCGCCACCCTGAACCGCGTCGTCCCGGACCCCGCCCATACCGATCCCATCGATGTGAACGTGGCGAAGGAAAGCAGCCTCGAAGGGCTGAAGAAGGAGATCGGCCGATGTTTTACGGCGATCACCACCGCGCCGGAGGCCTATGCCGGGCTCGAGAAACCCGCAACGCGAAAGCTGCTCTGCAACCTGGCACAAAGAGGTGCGGGCTTGCGCGACTATCTGCGCGATCACACCGACATGGGTACCGTGCTCGACAATGCGCAGTACATCCAAATCGTGCGCGCCAAGGCCGATGCTTTTTTCCCTCTTGAATACCTCTACGCCGGCACAGCGCCGGAGGACGATGCGAAGATTTGTGACGGCGCCGCCGATGCCGGCACAGCCCGCAAAGCCTTGTCCTCGGGCAGGTGCTGCGGCGCCTACGACAAAGATGATGAGAATACCATCTGTCCGCTGAAGTTCTGGAGCCTCAGCAAGGTGATCGAGCGCCATGCTCACCTGCCCGAGCATACCAGGATCGAGAAGGAACTGCAGATGCGGAGCGCCGGGCCGAGCGAACGCAACCGCTATCTTTCCCCGCTGACCAGTGTCGTGCTGGCGGTGAGCGAGAAGGCCGACGCCGCAGGGCAGGGGACGGTAGCGAAGCTGCAGGACCGCCTCGGCAAGATTACCCACGAGGCTCCCGTCGAGCCGGCCGGGAATTGGGGTGGTCTGGCCAAGAAGGTCGCGGAAAAACGCCCGCATCTTCTGATTCTGCTGCCGCATCATGCGATCGTCGACACCATGGATGCCCTGGAAATCGGCGGTCAGGAGCGAAAGGTGGGGCTGGTGCGTTCCAGGCATGTCCGCCCGGAAGGCGACGACAGCCTTGCGCCGGTGGTCCTGCTGATCGGATGCGACACGAGCGCGGCGCGCGTGGACTTCGACAACTGTGTCACCGCGTTCCAGAAGCACGGCGCGTCCATCATCGTCAGCACGATCGGATCCCTGCTGGGCCGCGAGGCGGGCCCGGCCACGGAAGCGCTGGTCGAACAGCTTCAGGCGTCCATGAGCAAGGAGGCGTCCACCTTCGGAGAGGCCCTGCTCGCGACCCGCCGCAAGCTGCTGGCGGCCGGCATGCCCATGGTGCTGGGCCTGACCAGCTACGGCGACGCCGACTGGCTGCTGGGCAAGGCAAAGGCGGGCGCCCAGGCGGCAGATCTCTGAAGGGGGGAGGGGGCGGATGCTTACCGTCGAGATGCTGGACGCCTATGAAGGCGATGCCCTGTGGATCGAGTACGGCGCCAACGGCACCCGGCACCGCATGTTGATCGATGCCGGACGCAAGCGCACCTATCGCGAGATCGCGCGGCGGATCAAGAAACTGGAGGAGCCGTTGGAGCTTTTCGTCATCACCCACATCGATGACGATCACATCTTCGGTGCGGTACCGCTGCTCGCCGACAGCCGGGTGGGGGCGGGGCACTTCAAAGACGTCTGGTACAATGGATTCACGCACCTGAACCCGGACAGCGGCAAACGGCCGGCTCCCGACAGGCTCGGGCCGCTGAACGGGGAGTTTTTCGCCGGGCTCCTGCTCGAAGGCGGGTTTCCCTGGAACGAGCAATTCGACAGGGGCCATACCGCCGTCGTCGAAGATGACGGCCCGCTGCCGGTGAAGAGCCTCGCCGGCGGGATGCGGCTGACCCTGCTGTCGCCCGGCTGGACCCAGCTCACCAAACTGAAGGATTTCTGGGAGAGAGAGCTGGACGGCATCGCGCCGGGCGATGCGAAAGGCGCGCTGAAGCGCTTCAGGGACACCCGCAAGGTGCAGCCCGACGTCTTGGGCGGTCTTCTGGACATCCAGGGCATCCTCGATGCCGACGTGGAGGAGGTGGACACCAAGGCACCGAACGGCAGCAGCATCGCTGTCCTGGCCGAGTACGATGACCGCCGTGTGCTGTTCTCCGGCGACGCGCACCCCGCGGTCCTGGAAGCTTCGCTGCGCCGGTTCCTGGCGGAACGGAATGAAGGCGAGCGGCTGAGGCTCGATGCCTTCAAGCTGTCCCATCATGGCAGCAAGAACAACACCACGGCGGCGCTTCTGGACCTGATCGATTGCGATAGCTTCCTGATCTCCACAAGCGGGGCGCGCCATCACCATCCCGACAAGGCGGCGCTCGCCCGGGTGATCCGGCGCAACAAAGACGCGGCGCGGCCGACAAAGCTGTACTTCAACCACCGCAGCGAGGAGACAAAACCCTGGGACGATCCCGACGCCCAGGACGAGTGGAACTACCGCGCCATCTACCCGCCGCAAGGCTGTCTGCTGGAACTTTGACGGCCGTGGCGGCCTGCTTCCGGCGTCCGGTCTGCGGCTGACCCTTGCACTGGCGGAGCGGCTGCTGTTTGCTGCAAAGACGCAAAGCAGGAGCGAAGGTGATGAGGCTTGCGATCTTTGCCGCCATGGCGTTGGTTCTGGCCGGATGCCAAGGCGGCGCCGGGGTGCCCTGGGGCGTGCAGCCCCTCGCGGAGCCGATCACCCTCGGCAATACGCCGATCGTCAGCGCCCAGGCCCACGACCTCGAGTCCATCGTCGGCTACAAGCAGGGATACTCGGGCAGCATCACCGTCGAGTCCTACAGCCGTGTCGCCGTCCAGCGGGCAGGCGACTGCCTGAACCTGCGCTCCGAAGTACTGAATGTGCATACCACCTTCTCTCAGATCCTGGAGAGCTGGGAAGCGATCTACCGCATGCAGTTCGCGGCCCGCAAAGGCCGGACGGTCGACTATCTGGCGGACCTGGCGGAGGGCAGGGTCACCGCCAGCGTGACGCGCAGGGGCGAGACCCCGGTGAGAACGAGCGACCGCAGCCTGATCTTCAATATCCTTCTGGAGCAGCTGCACCTCGGCGGCGAAACCGTCAGCCAGGACGAGGAGGTGCTGCGCTACCGCCTGGGTGACCTGGTGCCCCATCTTCGAGGCGACGACGCCGAGCGGGTCTATTCGCTGAGCATCGTCGGCCACAGCGACCACGAAGGCCGGCGGGTCGTCGTCGCCAAGGCGGAAGGCTACATCTGGGCCGAGGACGAGCCGATGGCCATCGACGCGACGCACCTTTTCGACGTCGCGACGGGTGTGGCTATCCATACCAACATGCAGCTGCATCATCTCAGCGGAGCGGACTCCGACACGCGCGTCAGGTTCGTCCGGGACCTCGACCTGCAGCCGCCGCGGCGGGGCAGCACCTCGTCTCAGGGCCTGGCCGTGGGAGAATGCGTCAGCGAGATTTGAGGCGTAGGGTGGCGGAGGGGGTGGGATTCGAACCCACGATGGGCTTCCACCCATGCCAGTTTTCAAGACTGGTGCCTTAAACCACTCGGCCACCCCTCCGCGAATACCGCAGAGTTAGCAAAGCCCCCCCTGCCTGCAAACCCCCATTTGGCCCTGCCTGTCCGTGGCGGCTAGACTGGGGGCCAGAACGCGATCACGCAGGAGGCCGCGATGCCCGACAGCTTCGATCTTCCCCAACTGACCCGCCAGGTGGCCGCCGCGCTGCCGGTGGCGCCGGGCCGGCTGACCCTCGGCCGCGAGAAAACCGGGCTGGTCATCGTCGACGAGGTGAACGGCTTCGCCACCGTGGGGGCCGGCAACCTGGCGCCGCCGGTGCCCAACGCCCAGGTCTCCGCCATGGTGGCCGAGACCGACCGCCTGGCGAAGGGCTTCAGCGGGCAGGGCTGGCCGATCCTCGCCTTCCTCGATACCCACGTGCCGGGCAAGCCGGAGCCGCCCTATCCGCCGCACTGCGAGGCGGGGACGGGCGAGGAGAACCTGGTGCCGGAACTGGAGTGGCTGGAGACGGACCCGCAGGCCACGCTCGTGCGCAAGGATTGCATCAACGGCTTCGTCGGCGCCATCCGAGCGGACGGCAGCAACGCCGTGGTCGACTGGGTGAAGGCCCATGAACTGCAGCGCGTGCTGGTGGTCGGCATCTGCACCGACATCTGCGTCATGGACTTCGTGCTGACGCTGCTCTCGGCGCGCAATCACGACCTCATGCCGACGCTGAAGGACATCTCGGTCTACGCCGGCGGCTGCGCGACCTACGACCTGCCGAAGGACGCCACCAAGACCCTCGGCCTGCCGGAGACCGCCGCCCACCCGCAGGACCTGACCCACCACATGGGGCTCTACTTCATGGCCTCGCGCGGCGCCGAGATCGTCGGCGAGGTCGTGCTGCCCGCCTGAGCGTCATCCCGCGGCCGCGTCACGAGGGCCTGTTCCTCCGCCCGGATGCGGATCCACAGCACCAGGGCGTTGGCGAGGGTGAAGACCGCGGCGATCTGCCAGGCGCCGAAGGCCAGCGGCAGCACCGCGATCTCGCCCGCCACCACGAGGTAGTTGGGATGGCGCAGCCAGCGGTAGGGTCCGCGGCGCACCAGCGGCGCGCCGGGCAGCGTGATGATCCGCGTGGTCCAGTAGCGCCCGAGGCTCGCCAGCACCCAGACGCGCAGGCCCTGCAGCACGACGAAGACGCCCAGCAGCGGCCAGAGAGGCGCGCGGTCCGCGGGCACGAAGACCGCGAGGGACAGCAGCCACAGGACATGCAGGCCGACCAGCAGGGGATAGTGGCCGGCGCCGCTCTCGTAGGCGCCCTCGGCCAGCAGCATGCGGGTGTTGTGCCGGGCATAGACGAGTTCGGCCAGGCGCTGCAGCGCCACCAGAACCAGAACGATCCAGAGAATGCTCACGCCGGCCTCACGCCTCGAGGATCTGGAAGCCGGCAGTAAAGCCGGGCCCCAGCGCGGTCATCAGGTAGCGCCCCTTCATGCCGGCGCGGCGCAGGCGATCCAGCACGAAGAGTACGGTGACCGCCGACATGTTGCCGTAGTCCTTCAGCACGCCGCGCGCCTCGCTGAGGCCGCCGTCGGGCAGGCCGAAGACTTCCTCCAGGGCGCCGACCACCTTGGCGCCGCCGGGATGGCAGACGTAGCCGTCGATGTCGGCGCGGGTCAGGCCGTGGCGCGCCAGGAAGCGGTCCGCCGCCGGGCCCATGCGCTCGCGGATCAGCGCCGGGATGTCGCGCGAGAAAACCACGCCCAGGCCGTCGTCCTCGACATCCCAGCCCATGACGTCGAGGGACTGCGGCCAGGTGTACTCGCCCTGGGCACCGAGGGTCAGCCGGCTGCCGTCTGACCTGGCGGCGGGCGGCGCGCTGCTGCCGTCCAGCACGATCGCTGCGGCGCCGTCGCCGAACAGGGCGGTGGCGATGACGTTGCTCTTGGAGGGGTCGTTGGCGCGGAAGGTAAGGCCGCAGAGCTCGACCACCAGGCAGAGCACGCGGCCGCCGCCGCGGGTCTGCGCCAATCCCTGGGCCAGCATGGCGGCGCGCGACAGGCCGAGCACGCCGCCGGCACAGCCGAGGCCGAAGATCGGCAGGCGCGCGACGTCGCGGCGGAACGGCAGGCGCTCCATCAGGCGCGCTTCCAGGCTGGGCGTGGCGATGCCGGTGGTGGAGACGGCGACCAGCCCGTCGATGTCGGCGCAGGTCAGGCCGGCCTCGGCGAGAGCGGCCTCGGCGGCTTCGGCCAGCAGCTCGACCGCGTTGTCGATGAAAAGGGCGTTGCGCGCCTTCCAGTTGCTCGGGCTGAGGTACCACTCGATGGGCACGCAGGAGCGGCGGGTCTCGATACCGGCGTTG